>NZ_QHHV01000116.1:0-16872 GCF_003947245.1 Actinoplanes sp. ATCC 53533
CATGCTGGAGCTCGGCTTCGTCACGGAGGTGGAGGCGAAGAAGGCGATTGCGACGAAGATCAGCAGGACGGTCAAGCGCCCGGGCAACGGCTGTGTGTCGGTGGCGAAGAACCACTGGGGCTTCTTCTGCGACTACTTCTACCGCTGGTGGCTGAGCCGCCCGGAGTTCGGCACGAGCACGTACGACCGGGAGCGGCGGCTCAAGAGCGGCGGCTACCGGGTCCAGACGTCGATGGACGTCAAGGCCCAGCAGGCCGCCCGCGACAACATCGGCAAAGAGATCTCGCAGAACAACAAGAACGCCCTGCTGCTCGCCGCGATTCAGCCGGGCACCGGCAAGGTCCGGGCCCTGGCCGCGAACCGCAAGTTCAAGCTGGATGACCCCGCGAAACCGCAGAACAAGATCTCCTCGGACCCGCGCAAGGCGAAGAAGAAGATTCGCGGCACGTATCCGAACACGACCAACCCGCTGCTCACCGGCGGCGGCGACATCACCGGCTACCAGGCCGGCTCGGTGTTCAAGATGTTCACCATGGTGGCGGCGCTGGAGAACGGCTACCCCTTGGCATATTCCATCAACGCGCCGGCCAAATACATCTCCAAATACCGCATCGCGCCGGGCCGGTCGACCTGTGGCATCTACTACTGCCCGAGCAACGCCGGCGGCGGTGCCGGCGGTGTCACCAACATGTGGACGGGCTTCAGCCGGTCGATCAACACCTTCTTCGTGCCGCTGCAGGAGCGGGTCGGCGCCGAGAAGGTGGTCGACGTCGCCAAGCGCTTCGGCGTGCAGTTCCGCACCCAGACGGACAAGGACCTCGGAAACACCAGGGATGCCGCCCACCAGTGGGGCGCGTTCACCCTCGGCGTCTCGTCCTCGACCCCGCTGGAGATGGCGAACGCCTACGCGACCCTCGCCGGCGACGGGATGTACTGCGAGCCGACCCCGGTGCAGCAGATCGTCTCGCAGAACAACGAGAAGATCGACGTTGGCAAGCCACACTGCACCCGCGCCACGTCCTCGGACGTGGCCCGCGCGGCGCTCGACGCGGCCCGCTGCCCGGTGGGCGACAACGCGCAGCTCGGCAGCTGCGGCGGCAGCCGTACGGCGGGCCGGGCGCGCGGGATCATCGGACACCCGATCTACGGCAAGTCCGGCACCACCGACAGCGGCCGGACGGCCTCGCTGATCATCGGCAGCAGCTCGCTCGCCGTGGCGGGCTACCTGGTCAACCCGGACTACCAGAACCACAAGGACCAGATGTCGCACGACATCGTGAACCCCGCGGTGTGGAACACGATGGACGACTACCTGCGGGGCAAACCCAAGGTCGGGTTCAAGAGGCCCAACAGCTCCAAGATCTCGATCGGTGAGCAGCGCTCCATCCCGGACGTGAAGTGCGCGACCATCGCCGGCGCCATCGCCCGCGTCGAGAGTGCGGGCTTCACCGCTTCGGTCGGCCAGGAAGTCGATTCGGACTGCCCGAAGGGCACCGCCGCCGGCACCAACCCGGGCGGCAGAACCATCAAGAACGGCTTCGTCAGCATCGAGGTCAGCAAGGGCAAGGCCGACGAAACGGCGGCCGACCCCACCAGGCCGAGACCACCGGGTAGACGTTGAACCCGGGCGGGCGGGTCACCTTCGGGTGACCCGCCCGCCGCGTTCCCACCCGGTTTCTGGACGGCTCCGTCAGCCGAGCCGGCCTCGGTCAGCCGAGCCGCCCGGTCAGCCGAGCTGCTGGCGTACCGCTGCCGCCACCCGGCCGCCCTCGGCCCGGCCGGCCACCGCCGCCTGGGCCGCCTTCATGGCGGGCCCCATCTGCGCCTTGCCGGTGAAACCGCCCGCCCGCAGTGCCTCCGCGACCAGCCCCGCGATCTCCTCGTCGGTGAGCTGCGCCGGCAGGTAGCGGTCGAGGATCTCGCCCTCGGCGTTCTCCTTCGCGGCCTGATCGCTCCGGCCGGCACCGGCGAAGGCGGTCGCCGCCTCCCGGCGCTTCTTCGCCTCCTTGGTCAGCACGGTGAGCACCTCGTCGTCGCTGAGCACCTTGGCGGCGTCCCCGGCGGTCTCGGCATTGCGCACGGCGGTCAGCGCCATCCGCAGCGTCGAGGTGGTCAGCTCGTCCCGGCTCTTCATGGCGGCGTGCAGGTCATCGTTCAGGCGGTCTTTCAACGTTCCCATGGACGGTCAAACTACTCTGGCCCTCATGCGCAAGCGCCCCTTTATCGCCCTGGCCGCCGGTGTGACAGTCGCCGGCGGTGCCGCCTTCGCCTATGCCTCGCTGATCGAGCGCAACCTGTTCACGCTGCGCCGCTTCGACATTCCGGTGCTGGAGCCGGACGCCGAGCCGCTGCGCATCCTGCACATCTCGGACCTGCACATGATGCCGGAGCAGCGCCGCAAGCAGGCCTGGGTGGCCGCCCTGATCGGCACAGACCCGGACCTGGTGGTCGTCACCGGCGACAACATGGCCTCCCCGCTGGCGCTCCCCGGCGTGCTGCGCGCCCTGGACCCGCTGCTGCACCTGCCCGGCGCCTTCGTCTTCGGCTCGAACGACTACCGCGGGCCGACCTGGAAGAACCCACTGCAGTACCTGCTGCCGGAACGCGAATACACCCAGGGCGTGGACCTGCCGGCCGAAGACCTGCGGGCGGCACTCGTGGACGCGGGCTGGGCAGACGTGAACAATGCCCGCACGGTGGTCAAGGCAGGCGGCCGCTCGGTAGAACTGGTCGGCGTCGACGACCCGCACATCGACCGCGACGACTACCCGTCGGTGGCGGGCCCCACCTCGGGCGGCGCCGACCTGCACATCGGCGTAACCCACACCCCGGCCTCCCGAGTCCTGGACGCGATGGCGGAAGACGGCTTCGGCCTGCTGCTGGCGGGCCACACCCACGGCGGCCAGGTCTGCGTACCGGGCTACGGCGCGCTGACCACCAACTGCGACCTCCCGCACTCGATGGCCAAGGGCCTGCACCGCTGGCCAGGCTCGGAATCCTGGCTGCACGTATCCGCCGGCCTAGGCACCCACCCGACGGCACCGATCCGGTTCGCCTGCCGCCCGGAGGCCACGATCCTGACCCTGATCCCCCGCTGACCAGCAGTTTCACCGACCCGGGATACCGATTTCGCGACCGCCGAAGCGTCGGCTAGTATTGCTGAGCACGCTCGGGGTATGGCGCAGCTTGGTAGCGCGCTTCGTTCGGGACGAAGAGGCCGTCGGTTCAAATCCGGCTACCCCGACCAGAGAAAGTGCAGGTCAGGCCCGGTCTTCCGCACAGGGAGGCCGGGCCTGACTGCTATCCAGCGGCGCCTGTGGCGACTTTTGTGGCGAATCTTGCCCGGGAGCCCTCTCCGCTGGGCCTGTTCAGAGCTTCTGCAAGAGCCGGTCGAGCGCCCGCACCGGCGACCGCGCGGACATTGCCTTGCGGATGCGTAGCGCGGCAAGCCAGTTCTCCGTCAGGTCGGCGAGCAGCCGCTGACGCATCTTCTCGGTGATGTGCGTGTACCGCTTCTGCACCGAACCGTCCGAGTGCCCCATACGGTCGTCTTGCAGCTTCTCCGGCACGCCGAGTTCCTGCATCTCAGTCTTATGTGTGTGCCGCAGGCCGTGCGGCGTGAGGCCCGGTGCCACCGGCACCCAGCAGGCGTCAGCGCGGGCGGTCGCCCCGCGTCCCCGCGCCGGAATACCCGGCCATGTCTCACCAACGATAGGAACCGGCCGGGCCGGTCGCGGACTCATCTGCGGATACCACCCAGTCGCTGCGGGGTGGAAAAGCCACGTCGCGAAGCCGCTTCGTCGCCAGTGCGGGGCCAGCGCAGTTGAGACCTGACCGCGCACATAGCCAAGCTTCTCGATCGCGACCGTGACCTTCGCCCGAGTGCCCTCCGGCACCGTGTCCGGCCGATTAAGGACGTTCGAGACGGTACCCGTAGAAACCCCTGCGCAGCGCGCGACATCAACGATTTTCGCCCCCGGCGCATGCGCCGCCTTGTTGGCGGAACGGTGGCCACTGAACACGTACGTGAAGCCGTGACACGAACAGGGCGTGGGCTTGACACGCGCTATGTGATCGTCAAGCAGATCCTGTAGGAAGTCGGGCGAGTCGGCCGATCGATGCGAATCGTCCTTGGGAGGAATGCGGATAAGTTCCCCTGTATCAAGTTCGTAGAGCTGCCACTCGATACGAATTTTTCCGCGACGCACGTATTTCGTTTCCAATCCGACGAGTTCCCCGAACCGCATGCCGACCGTCTTCTTGGTCACTACTGCGACGAATTCATCGTCGCGGCCCGACAGGAGTGCGGCGCGTTCGGCTATGAGAATCGTGCCGAGGGTGTCAGTGAATACTTTCTCCGGTCCCCTGCCGCGCTTCTTGCCGGTTCGGCGACCACGGCCACGACGTTTGGTTGCCGGGTTGAAATCGAGGTATCCGTCCGTCTGCGCGTCGGAGAGAATCAGGTGCAGAGTGCCGCGCCACGTCTTGATGCTGGATTCCGCGTATCCGTTTGCGCGTTCGCGTTTCTCCCAGAGATCCACCTCTTCGGGGGTCAACTCCTCCCGCATGGCAAGTTCGCCGAAAGCGGGTAGGAGGTGGTTTTCGATGTGGCGTCGGTAGTTCTGCATCGTGGATTGCCCGAGATCCTGCCGCGCGTACCAGCCACTCACGTACGCGCCGAATTTCATCCGGAGGTCAAGCGAAATGCGTTTCGGGTTTTTCTCAAGCTCGACCTCTTTCGCGTCGGCGGCCTTCTTCGCTTCCCGGCGCGAGGGAAAACGTACGATGTGGCCAAACTCGTCACGTACAGTTTCGTATTTGCCGGAAGTGTTCTTGAAGCGGCCACGCCAATACTGGCCCCGAACTTCATCCGCAAACCCCATATGAGCGCTCCTTCCTCCGAATCGAGATGCCCCGCGCCGTCGCTCGGCGCGGGGCACCGTTGGTTATGCGGCTTGCTGTCGCGCGGCTTGAGCGCGGCGAGGAATACGAGCGACCAACTGTACGGATTCCGACGACGGGGCAACGGTTGTGCGACGGGGCTTGCGCGGAACCTTGCTCGGCCGCCCCGGGTTGGCCGGGGCAGGGGTTGCAGCGTCATGGCTGAAGATTCGCGCGATTTCCTTCACGTGCTGACGCGAGAACTTGTAGCTGCCGCCAGCTTTGCAGTACGGAATTCTTTCCTTGCGAGCCTGTTCTTTGATCCACCATTCGGAGCATCGGAAGATTTCGGCTACCTGGGCGGGCAAGAGGATAACGAGATCATCATCGAGTGGAGTGGCGTCGGTTGCCATGACGGTTCTCCCCGTGGTCGGCATTGAGGGGGTGGCGGGCGAGGGTGCTCATGGCGTCTCTGCCGCCCGTTCCGGCGTGATGCGGGTCAGGACGTGGATGCGGTGAGCGGTGACACACAAGGGACCCGAGCGGCCTGCCGAGAGCGCCGTAGAGCCAAGATTTCGGCATGACCGGCGAAGGTATGCACCGATGTCTCTACGTGGCTCTCAGCGGGCCGCACCGACGGCCGATTCAGTCGCTCGGCCGGTTGGGGGCGGTCAAGCCGTACCAGCCGTACCAGCCGTACCAGTGCAGGTCAGCGGCGGTACGGCTTGTCGGGGCGGTACGGCTCAAGCCGTACCAGTGGCATCGGCCGCCGGGGGCGGGGGCATCTCGTCGAGGGTGGCTTGGTACGGCTGGAGCCGTACCACGTTATCAAGCCGTACCGCCTCTGAGCTGCTGTGGTACGGCTGGTACGGCTGGTACGGCTCTGCCTCCGGTTCGGGGCAGTAGCGCTGCCAGGCGTCGCCGAACACGGCGCGGCGGTAGCCCTTGGCCTGGCCGACCGGCTGAGGGAAGCGGATCGTGTCGGGCCGGATGTCGTACTCGCGCAGCAGTGTGCCGAGCCGCATCGGGGTCAGGCCGGTCCCGCCGTATTCCGACCATGGCGCTTCCGGGTCGGTCTTGAGTCGGTCGAGCAGCATGCTGGTCGGGATCGCCTCTGCGGCGCCGAACGCGGCGCGGCAGTCGGTCAGGAGTCGGATGCGGTCGGAGGCGACGGTGTTGCTGTCCCGTTCGGCGGTCAGCGACTCGGCGGCGTGCCGTCCCCGGTCGGGCCAGTCGCCGCCGGCCAGGTCGGCGACGGCGATCAGCGGTTCCCACGTGTCGGCCGCCCGGTCCTCCAGAGGCATGACCGGCTCGGCCTGTTCGAGCTTGGGCAGGCTCGCGCGTAGCCACACGCTGAGGTCGTTGGCGAGTTGCCGCAGCGCGGGGCCGTCGCGGCGGTGCCGGTACGGCGCGACCGTCTCGCCGGGCGCGCGGCGGCGCATCCGGACAACCACGGCCCGGTCCTCGATGGTGTCGGGCATCTGGCCGATTCCGGCGAGCGCGGCCATGGCGAATGTGGCGATCTTCTCGACCCGGTTGCGGGCGTTGTCCCACCGGATCGTGGGCCGGTTGCGCTGGTGACCGGCGTTGAGCAGGCCGCGCAACTCTTCGTTGGTCTCGGCCGCCTTGCCCCCGAAGATCGTGTCGGCTTCGTCGACCAGCAGGGTCGGCGGGTCGTCGGAGCCGATCGACCGGTATACCGCTGCCGTGGACGCGTTGACGGTGATCAGCGGGTTGCAGCAGGTGCCCTCGACCACGTCGAGCAGGCGGGACTTGCCGCAGCGTTTCTCGGGTGCGCGGATCACCAGCCGGGGCGCGTGTGCCCATGCCTGCTGTGCGTGGGTGGCGGCGATCCACAACACGACGGCGTCGAGCGCTTCCGGCGACGGGAGCACGACGTATTTGGTGAGCACGTCGTGCAGGCGGTCGAGGATCGCCGGTCCCTCGATCACCCGGTGGGGTTTGGTCATGATGGGTTCCTCTCCGACCGGCGAGCGGTCAGGGATGGTGGTGGGCGGTGACGATGCGGCCGACGTGCTGGGCGACGGCGTGCAGGACGGCGTTGCCGAGTGCGCCAAGTCGGTCCACCCGGTCGGGAAGCCCATAAGCCACTCGATCCACTGCGGGTTCGGTCGGCCACCGATCAGGTCCGGGATGTTCATGCCGTTCTTGCGGGTGGCCAGCCGTCGGGTGATCCCGGCGAACAGTTCGAGCACGTTGAGCGGGTCGCCGGTCACGCCGCGATCCCTTGCAGCGCAACGGATTCGGCCCGGAAGCCACCGGTGATCGCGGCGCGGGTGTCGCGGTCGCTCTGCCCGGCCGCCCGACCGGCTTGGTAGAGCGCGGCGTGCGCGTCGTCCGGGTTGACCGCCCCGGCGGCGACCATCCGGGCCACGCCGCGCGCCGCGCCGTAGAGGGTGTTGCGGCGGGTGCCCTCGGGGGCGGCGGCGACCGCTTGCAGGTTGGCGGCGAGCAGGGCGGCAGGGTCCGAGATGCCCTCCCCCCGGTGAAGTGGGGTGACGGTGCCGACGGGCGTCGCGGCCGTCGCGGGCTCGACCGGGCGGGACAGCTCGACCAGCGCGCGGGGCATCTCGACTACGGCCCGGTCCCCGATGCGCCGGTACGGCTGTCCGGTGCTCGGATGGATCGACGGCGGCGCGACGACGTAGCCGCCGTCAGCCTTGATGTCGATGCCGGGGTGATCGCGGAGCTTCGCGGCGAGCGTGTCGCCGGGGTGTCGATAGTACAGATGCCAGCCGCCATCGCCGGTCCGGACCGCGCGGGTGGGCGGCATCAAGTCGCGGTCGATGTCGCCGCCGTTACGCGGGTCGATGTCGACCACGGCCAGGTCGCACACGCGGCCGGTCCGGATCGCGAGCAGGCCACCAGGTACCCGAGCGTGCATAGTGGTGATCCGGTCCGGGTCGCGGGTGGCGGCGTAGAAGCCGTGACAGGTCAGGTGATCGCAGGCTTCCGGGTCATGGGTGCGGCGACGCTCGCCGTCCTTCGGGCACTGGGTGCAGTTGGCGACCGGCCGCTTGGACCGGCCGAGCCAGAACACGGGGTAGCCCTCGGCGGCGAGCGCGAGCGCGGCGGCCAGCATCGGGCCGGGATTCGGCATGGGTTGCTCCTGGGTGATGGAGACGGACGGCGGTTCGGGCCGCCCCACCAGCGCGGCCGGGGTGTGCGCGGGGCAGCGCGGCCCGGTCAGATACCGGCGCACCCGGTCGGTGGCGAGGCAGATGCGCGCCTCGCCACCGATCCAGTGCCCGCACGCGGCGGCGGCGTGGTTCATCAGGCAGCCCGGCGTAGCCGGTCCGTGTTGGGGTTGGTCATCGCCGTGCGGGTGGCGTTGAGGGCGGCGCGGGTGGCGGGGTCCATGAGGGCACGGTCGGCGTGGTCCAGGCCGTGGGTGAGGGCGTGGCGGCGGCGGGCCTCCAGCGCGGTGGGCAGGCCAGGGTGGGAGACGCGGCGGTGGCCGCCGGGGAGACGCTGCACGCGAAGCCCTTGGGCCTCGGCGGCGGCGTCGTGCTTGGCGTGGATGCGGTCGGCGATGCGGTCGAGCAGGCTCACGATTCGGTCCTTCCGGTGTGCGGTCAGCGGTCGGCCTTGGAGTGGACTTCGCGGAGTGCGTTGATCACGCGGCGGCCGATGCGCAGTCGCCGGCCGTCGCCGCCGCAGCGGCGACACAGGCCGAACGCGCGGCCGAACGGTGAGCGGCGCTTGCCGCTGCCGTGGCACTTGCGGCATGCGCCGAACGGCCAGAGCCAGCAGCCGAGCGCGTAACCCAGCGTGACCAGCAGGAGGGTGATGAAAAGCAGTCCGATCAGGACACCGGAAGCGTCGTCCGTCGGGGTAGCGGTAGCGGCGAGGAAGGACATGAAAGTGCCTCCAGAGCGGTTTTCGCTGGTGGGAGGGATGCCGCCGCTACCCGCTACCGGCCGGTGTATGCGCTGACCAGGCCGGTAGCGGGTAGGGGTAGCGGTCGCGCTACCGGTAGCGGAAGATCCGCTACCGATCAGGCGGCCTTGCGGCGACCGATCGCGGTGTCGATGTCGGCCACCCGGCAGCCGCGCGAGACGGTGCCTTTGACCTTGACGCTCACGCTCGGTACATGCTCGCGGAGCAGTGCCGAGACGGCGTCGGCGGTCGCGTCGGCGTAGTGCTCGGGCAGCCGGTCGGCGAGCCTCTCGGCGACGGTGGCCCAGTGCAGGCCGTTCTCGCCGGGCAGGAACACCGAGCGGACGTCGGCGAGGCTGTCGCGCAGCTCCCGGGCGACCTTCTCGCCGGCGGCGTCGCCGGTGAGCGTCCCGGCGGCCTCACGGTGCTTGCGGGCGGCGGTGAGGATCCGCTCGGCGTCGGTGTGGTCGGCCAGGTAGGTCCGCACCGTGGCGGTGTCGTCGCTGTGGCCGTAGAGGATGCCCACACCGGCGTACTGCTTGCCGTTGGGCAGTGCGGATGCGTCGAAGCCCTCGGCGTAGGCGTCACCGCCGAGGACCGCCTCACTGACGATCCGGTTGCCGCAGCGCAGCGCGAACCGCACGCCGTGGTTGTCGCGGTAGCGGTTGAACAGCCGGCCCACGTCCCCGGCACCGACCCCGGACGGCTTCTGCGAGCTGGAGAAGATGATCACTCCGGCCGACGGGCCGACGGCCATGATGAACGACAGCAGCCCGGCGATCTCCTTGTTGATGTCCTGATCGTCGGTCTCGAAGTAGGTCTGAAACTCCTCCATGACCAGCACCCACACCCGCAGCAGCGGGTACTTGCGCGACAGCTCACGGGTGAGCTTGCCCTCGGGGCACTCCGAGGTGGGCAGTGAGGCGAGGAAGTCGTTGACCTCCTCGATGTGCTTCTTGACCTCCCGCAGCATCTCCAACAGGTGCTCGATCGGGTCGTTGTCGCGGCTGTTCGGGACCACACCGCACACGAACCGGTGTGCGATCAGCCGGAACTTGTCCCAGTCGGCCGACATCTTCCCGTCGGCCAGCAGCAGCACCGTGTACGGGTCGAGCGCCGCGTACAGGGCCAGCAGCCGGGTCGCGAACGTCTTGCCCTTACGCGGCTGCGCGCCGACGAGAACGCTGATCCACATCATCAGCAGGCCGACGTTGCGGTCCCGCTCATCCTTGCCGAACGGGGCGGGCTGCCAGATGTCGCGGGGCTTGCAGTCCAGCAGCGGTGTGCGCCCGGCCGGGATGGCCAGGGGGTCGCGGTCGGCGACGAACAGCACGTGCCGACGGTGCGAGCTGGGATCGCGGGTGATGTACACCTGATTGATGGACACGTCCAGGCCGGACGCGATCGCGCCTTTGGCCTTGATGACGTCGTCGAACGTCTTGCCGTACGGCACGTCGATGGTGACCTGTGAACCGGTGTTGGCGGCGTCACGGGCCATGGTCCCACCGAACGTGACCTGCTGACGTGGCTTGTCCGGGTGGCCGAGCCCGGCGGCGTAGTACGCCCGCAGGATGATGTCCGGGTCGATGCGGCGGAAGCGGCCGGCGACGGTGGCCGGGGTGATGATCGGCCGGTCCTGCGGGCGGCCGATGTGCGCCAGGAACGCCACCACGGCCGTCCCGGTCAGCAGCAGCGCCCACGTCGGCGCGGTCGCGTACAGCACCGGTCCGCCGATCACCACGGTGAGCAGCCCGGCCAGCAGGACGATGCCGCGCCACATGCGGGTGGCCTTGACCTCGCGGTGCAGCTTGAGCCACATCGCCGGGTCGTTGGCGTCGGCGGCGGCCTGCCGCAGCCCGTACTGCTCGGTCACCCACCACCACTTAATCTGGCGGCCGAGCAGCCGGAACAGCCCGACGACCGACCAGAACGAGGCGAGCAGCGCGTACCAGGGTGAGCGCAGCGCGTGGAAGCCGCACCGGTACGCGGCCAGCGCGGCGGCCTGCTTCGCGCTGTGCTTGATGTTGGGCCAGGTGTTCCAGCCGACCGGCACGATCGGGATCCGGCCGTCGGCCTTGACGATGGGCGGGTCTACCAGCGCGCCGCCGGGGGTCGGCTCGTCGTCCAGGGCCACCGCGTAGTGCGTGTCACCGGACCCGGCCTTGCGGGCGCGGGCCGTGTCCAGGTCCACCACGTCGGCGTCGGGCAGGTCCGCCACGTCGTGCTCGGCGGCGTTCCAGTCGAATCCGTCGGGGTTGGGCGTCGGGTTGTCGCTCACGGACGGGCCTCCGTTCCGTCGGTCGTGCCTGGGCTTGCGACGGGGTCAAGCAGGGGATTTGTGTGGAGCGCCTCGGCGAGCATCGCCCGGTGGGCCGGGAAGACGTGCCCGCCGTAGGCGCGGGCGAGGTAGCGGGTCAAGGTGTCGTAGTCGTCCGCCAACACCCACTCGGCGCGGTCCGCGTCGTCACGGCCGAACACGGCGGGGAGTTGCCAGAGGAAGTCGACGCGGCCGAGGTCGGTCCGGGCCAGGACGGTGACCATCCACGCCTCATCGCTGGCGCGGGGGTCCGGCACGTAGCGCGGCGGCTCGACTCGCCACCGCGTGTCGGAGTCCAGGGTGAGGGTGGTTTCCTCTGCCAACTCCCGCGCGGCGGCGGCGGCCAGGGCTTCACCGGGATCGACGTGCCCGCCGGGCAATGCCCAGCCGTGACCGTCACCGCGTTCCACCATGACGATCCAGCGATATCCGTCCCGGTCGGTCGCGGTCACCAGGGCGTCAGCGGCCAGAGCCTCGCCCCAATGGCCCAGCTCGTTGCGGCCGTAGCGGATGCCGGTGCTCTGGCACGGGTTGACCGGGCGGCCGTCGATGACCTCGAACGGGATCGCGGCGGCGGCCTGCAGGGCGGGCCAGTCGATGCGGGTGGGGTCGGTCTCGGGGTCGGCCCACGACGCGCCGGCCGCAGCGGCAGCGATCACGTCGGGGTGGGTGTAGGTGATGGTCATCGATCCTCCGGTTCAGGCGGCGATCACGAGGGCGGCGGCGAACAGGAACAGGTAGTGCAAGGACTGGTCCAGGGCGTAGGCACCGGTGCCGATGCACGGGTTGTCGTCTCGGCCCGGACGCGGCTTACCGAGGGCGTAGAAGGCGTCCAGGCGCACCAGTGCGGCGAGGGCGGCCAGCGGGGTACGCCGATCGGCGATGTAGTGCGTGACGGCGGAGACGGCCAGTCCGGCGGCGACGCCGGCCGGGTTCAGTGGCAGGCCGAGGAACAGCGGCAGGGCGAGCACGGCCAGCAACGCGGTCGCGGTGTAGGTGGCGACGTGCGCGGCGCAGGTGAGACGGCCGGCGCGGCCGGGGTCACCCTTGTGCAGTGCTTGATGGTCGGTCTGGACCCAGTGATCAGCGACTTGGTGAGCGACGAACAGGGCGACGAACACGGCGGCGAACGTGGCGGCGGTCATCGTTTGGTGCCGATCGAGCGGCGGTCGCGACCGGCAGCGGCGGCAGCGCGCTGGCGCTGCTCGTCGGCGGCTCGGGCCGCGTCTTGCGCGGCCCTGATGTCCTCGGCGCTGCGCTCGGCGCGGTTACCCGGTCCGAAGAGGTTGCTTGCCATACTGGTGACCTCCCAAAGGTCCTTGTGGCTGACGGAGAGGACCGGCGGCACGGCGCGGTTACCAGGCCAGATGCCGTGCCGCCGGGCGAAGTCAGTGCGAGCGGTGCATCAGGTGTGCGAGCCCGGCGCCCATGCCGAGCACGGCGACCGGGATGCACGAGACGGCGGCGGTGATCGGCCACGGGGCCGACGTCCAACCGGCGGCGGCCATCAGGTGGTAGGCGACCTGGCCGAGCGCACCGAGCGCCAGCGACGCCAGCGCCGACCACTTGGCGAACCGCAGCGCCGCGCCGGCGACCATGCCGGACAGCCACACGTACAGGGCGTACGCGGCGTAGGTCTCGACGCCGATGGGCAGCGTGATCGCCGTGTTGATCTGGAAGTCGGAGATGCCGGGTAGCAGCGTGACCATGCCGAAGCCGGTCAGCCGTCCCATCTCGACCCAGCCGCCCCAGATCGCGACGAACGCGGGCAGGCACAGGATCAGTACGGGCCAGACGATCGGTCGGCGACGCTTCGGCGCGGGCTCGGCGACCGGCTCGGCCGCCGGCGACTCGACCGGGGCGGTGGGCGGCCGGACGATGCCGACCCCCGGCGTCTCGTCGGTCGGGTCGATCGGCGGTAGCGCCGGCGGGGTCACCGCGGGCTCGGCGACCGGCTCGACCGGCTCGGGCTCGACCGGCTCAGGGGCGGTCGGCGCGGCCGGGGCGGGGGTGAGCGCGGCGATCAGCTCTTTCGCCTTTGGGCCGCCGATCTTGAAGGTCTTCATCAGGGTGTTGCGGCTCGGGATCTGGCCGAACTGGTCAGCCAGGTCGCGGGCGTGCGGGATCAGCTCATCGACGGTGCGCGGGTAGGCGCTCTGTGTGGTCGTGGCGGTCATCGGCTGTTCCTCTCAGAGCAGGGATAAGGGCAGGTCACGCGCACTCGATGCAGCAGCCGAGCGAGCGCGGGATGCAGTAGGGCCGCACGGTGCGGCAGGTCGAGCAGGTGCGGCGAGCGCGCATCGCCTTGGCGAGCGCCGCTCGTACGGCCGGCGTTGCGGTGCGCTTCGGCCGGGCCAGGTCGAGCCGGTACAGGTAGGCGGCGCGGGTGCCGCCCACGCCGGTCCACAGGATCTGAGCGGCGATCGGTTGGCGGCCGGGGCAGAGACCGCGTTCCCGCAGTTGACGGCGGGTGGCGTAACCGGCCGGGGCACCCCGCCACCAGTAGGTGGGGATGCCGTACCGGGCGCCGTCCGGGTCGTGGAACGCGGCCCGGATACGAGCCATCAGGCCGCGCGACTCGGGCTCGGCGACCGGGTCAGCCGGGCCACCAGCGCGAACGTCTCGCGGATCACCGCGTGCTCGGCGCGGCGTACGCGCCGGGCGTCCATCTCGTTGACCCGGCCGCGCTCGGCCGCGTCCAACAGGGTGATCTCAGCGGTCAGCCACTCCAACTCAGCGTTGATCAGCGGTTCCTCGATCTCGATCGCCGCCAGGTCGGCGGCGGTCGGCTCATCGGTGTCGAAGTCGTCCATGGTCAGCGGTTGTCCTTCCGGAAAGGTCAGGCGGCCTGCGGCAGCCGGCGGGTGCTCACCCGACGGCGCCCGGCGCGGCAGCCCTGGCAGTGGGTCTCGTCCGGCGCCAGCGGCGCCAGGTCGGTACAGCCCTGGCACTTGCGCCAACAGGCGCTCTGACGTGCGGTAATGCGTACGGACGAAGCGAGGGAAGCCATGACATGCATCTCCCTGCAGTCGATCGGAAAACTAGGGAATGTGGTGTGCAGAACGCCCGGCGGACCAGCCCACCTCAGGGCTGGCCCGCCCGGAACGCGTCAAATCTCGGCCCTCGGGGCCGCTGGAATCGAGCTAGGTCTACTTGTCCGCCACCGCGTGCTCACGTCGTCGCCCACCATCCGCAGTACGTCGCGGGATGCGCGACGGCCGCCTCATCGCATGCCCACCGCCGATGTCGACGGCTATGGGGCAGCCAGTGTTCTGCTGGCCGCTGAGCGGGGCCTAGACCTGTCGCTTACTGCTGGCGCCGCCTGCCGATCGCTTCCCAGCGGAACAGGTAGAGCACCTCAACCGGTTGTTGTGCAGTTCGGTCAACACTGCCTCTATGGAGATGTCTCGTTAGGGGGAGCCTGAGTGCTGCGTAACCCCCCTTACGCCATGACCGTAAGGCCACCATCGAAGGTTCGTCAAGGGGGCGGGTAGAACTTCCGTAACCCCCCTAACTACACTGGACGAGTCGTCCGGAGGAGAGATGCCGTGCAGGAGCTAGAGGCGGTTAGGGCCGCCACAGACCCACTCGATCGCGTCAGGCTTGCCACAGAGGCCCTGGCGGGCTACCAGGAAGCGATCGCCGACCTCGGCAGGATTCGTCGCGATGCCGTCGACTACCTCCGCAGCCAGGGCATGACCCTCTCGGACATCGCGGACCAGGCGGGAGTCAGCCGCGCCCGACTTTCCCAGCTGAGCACGACAAAGCGCACACCCGAGCGAATCATCTTCTCGGAAGGGTCGACCATCACCATCGCCGTCGACACCAAGCAGGAGGAATCCGGACGCCCGGTGGTTCATCAGGAACACACCGCAGCGATCGAGATTCTGACGCGTACCGCCCGAAAGGTGGGCCTTGAAGTAAATGAGACCGAGTACATTGTTTCGCCTGGTCTCATAGATTTGAACCGGGAGGGACTAGTCGTTGTATGTGGCCCCCGGCGCTCGCCGCTGATTGCGCAGATGCTTGCGGCCGATGAACGATATGGATTCGGGAAAGATGATCAGGGCTGGTACCTGATGGACAAGTCCTCGGGTGAGCAATACCGATCACCCGAGGATTCGGGAAAACCAGGCGACTACGCCTACCTTGGTCGCCTACCGCGACCGGATGGACGCGGCTTCTGGCTATACATGGCAGGAATTCACGCACCAGGCGGCCAGGGGGCGGCGATGTTCCTTGAAAAAGAGCTATCCGATCTCTACCGTGATGCCAAAGCCGGCCGTTGGTCTTGCCTCGTGAAATGCCAATGGGACTCGACGACCGGGCAGGTTCAGAATGCCGAGTTGCTGACGCCCATTCATCACGTAGGGAGGCCCGGTGCGCGTTCGCGTCGCAAGTGAGTCAGGCAGGCCAGACGGCCGCAACGAAGACTGGTCGGGGGCTACGAATCATGTTGCCGTAGTCCTGGATGGCCTCTCCGAGGCGCCAGAGACGGGCTGCGTCCATGGGACGCCCTGGTACGTGCGTCAGCTCGGCTCCAGGCTCGTCGGTCTAGCTGATGAGGCAATGGTCTTGCCATTGCCAATGGTCCTGGCGTCCGCGATCCGCGAGGTGGCGGACCTACACAAGGGATCATGCGATCTCAAGCACCCGGGGTCGCCCTGTTCAACCGTGGCGATGATCCGCCACCTCGGAAGGTCTACGGAGTTTCTCATCCTATCCGATTCGGTGATCGTGCTTGACCGAGAATCGGATAGCCCAGTCATTATGCAGGACAAGGCGGTCGATTCTTTCGCGTCCCATGCGGCGGCGGCAGCGATCACAGCGGCAGGAAAAGATGACAAGAGCGCTCTGACCGCGCTCATTCAGGAGCAACAGAAGATTCGCAACAAGCCCGGAGGCTATTGGGTCGCCCAAGTTGACCCAGCCGCCGCGCAGTACGCAAAAACCGGTTCCATGACTGACATTCGCGGAGCTGTCCTACTTTCCGACGGCGCAGCCCTTCTGGTCACCGATTTCCACGCAATGGACTGGCCGGCGCTGCTGACGCTGGCCTACCAAGAAGGGCCAGCGGAGCTGATCGCCAGGACGAGAGCGCTAGAGGATCAAGACCCTCATGGCGAGACTTGGCCGAGGTACAAGCATCGGGATGACGCGACGGCGGTCGTCTGTGTCATGTAGGGACGGGTCACACGCCCCTGCCATGTTGCTGCGGGAGCGCGGCGCGGTACCTACGTCGTGCCGTCGACCGTCCTAGGGTCGTACGCCTGTGTTAGCGCCATATCAGCCGTGACCGTGCTTGCTTGCCTTCCAAAGAAAATACATCTGAGAAAGCTCAACCGCTTGCCGGTCATCAAAGTACTTATATGCCTGGAGTAAAGGCGTGGCCGCTGCCGCTATTCCTGCAGTGATCACAAAGGGCATGGCCGCCAGAGCGCCAAACGCGGTCGTTGCAGATCCGACCGCGATACCAGCAGCGAGCTTGAACGAGAGCGACCTTTTCGAGGCAGAGATCTTGCTTTGTATATCGGCCACCTCTGGCTCGATCGTATCGCGCCATACCGATCGGGCAATCTTCTCTGGATCCTCGGTCGTCGCTTTCTCGATCGCCTCTGCAATGGCCTCGACGAGGGTCTTGCGGAACCGCTCGAAGTGTTCATACTCCGACTCGCGCAGCTTTAGGAGTTCCGCCGTTTCCAAATTTGCAAGGACTGGAATGTCGAGATTGAGGGCTACTTGATCCACGGTGGCGGCGCCAGTAGTCTTATCCC
>NZ_QHHV01000117.1:0-29581 GCF_003947245.1 Actinoplanes sp. ATCC 53533
GCCGAGGTCAAGGGCGTCTCCGGTACGTGGCGCGACCTCACCGACAACGTCAACCAGCTCGCCTCCACGCTGACCACCCAGCTGCGGGCCATCGCCGAGGTGTCCACGTCGGTGACCCGCGGCGACCTGACCCAGAGCGTGGCGGTCGAGGCGCAGGGCGAGGTCGCCGAGCTCAAGGACAACATCAACCAGATGATCGTGACGCTGCGGGAGACCACCAAGGCGAACGCCGAACAGGGCTGGCTGGACTCCAACCTGGCCCGCATCGGCGGCCTGCTGCAGGGTCAGCGCGACCTCGGCGAGGTCTGCCGCATGATCATGACCGAGGTGACGCCGCTGGTGGACGCGCAGCTCGGCGCGTTCTTCATGGTCGACCACGAGGAGGCCGTGATGCGGCTGCGGCTGGCCGCCTCGTACGGCTACGTCGCCCGCAACCACGAGGTGACCTTCGGGCCCGGGGAAGCACTCGTCGGCCAGGCCGCCGTCTCCCGCCGTACCATCCGGGTGCGGGCGGCCCACGACGGTGCCCTGACGATGCGCTCGGGCCTCATGTCGATGCCACCGAGCGACCTGGTCGTGCTGCCGGTGCTGTTCGAGGGCGAGATGCTCGGCGTGATCGAGTTCGCCTCGGTGGCCGCGTTCTCCGGCCTGCACCTGACCTTCCTGGAGCGCCTGGTGGCGGCTATCGGCGTCGCACTCAACACCATCCAGGCCAACCGGCGCACCGAGGAGTTGCTCGCGCAGTCGCAGCGGCTGGCCCGCGAGATGCAGGACCAGTCGGCGGAGCTGCAGCGGACCAACGCCGAGCTGGAGGACAAGGCCCAGCTGCTCAGCGAGCAGAAGGGCAACATCGAGACGAAGAACCGGGAGATCGAGCTGGCCCGCCTCGGCCTCGAGGAGAAGGCGCAGCAGCTGTCCCGGGCGTCGGCCTACAAGACCGAGTTCCTGGCGAACATGAGCCACGAGCTGCGCACCCCGCTCAACTCGCTGCTGCTGCTGGCCCGGCTGCTCGCCGACAACTCCGAGCACAACCTGACGGAGAAGCAGATCGAGTTCGCCCGGACCATCCACAGCGCCGGCTCCGACCTGTTGTCGCTGATCGACGACATCCTCGACCTCAGCAAGATCGAGGCCGGCCGGATGGACGTCGAGCCGGACCAGGTCGACTTCGACGGCGTCCGCAGCTACGTCGAGCAGGCCTTCACCCCGCAGGCCGACGAGAAGGGCCTGGAGTTCCGGGTGGAGGTCTCGGACGACCTGCCCGAGTCGATCGTCACCGACGCCCAGCGGCTCCAGCAGATCCTGCGCAACCTGCTCTCCAACGCGGTCAAGTTCACCGACAACGGCTCCGTCACGCTGCGCATCCACCCGGCGCCGCCGGAGGCCGACTTCGGCATCCCCGCGCTGGCCGCGGCCCGTCAGGTGGTGGCCTTCGCGGTGTCCGACACCGGCATCGGCATCTCCGACGAGAAGCTCAGCCTGATCTTCGAGGCGTTCCAGCAGGCGGACGGCACGACCAGCCGCAAGTACGGCGGCACCGGCCTGGGCCTGTCGATCAGCCGCGAGTTCGCGGCGCTGCTCGGCGGCACGATCCTGGTCTCCTCGTCGCCCGGCGCGGGCTCGACCTTCACGCTCTACATGCCCGACGCCCTGGTGGGGGACGCGATCCCGGTGCCCTCCATGCCGCAGCTCCCGGCGTCGCATTCGGCCGGCGAGCCGCGTCGCGCGCTGTCCTCGCTGGATCTGCCGCTGATCACGGCCCGCCCGGAGCTGGAGACGCACACCGTCAGCCCGGCCAGCCGCCAGCTCGACGGCGCGACGGTGCTCATCGTCGACGACGATGTGCGCAACGTCTTCGCGCTGACCAGCGCCCTGGAGATGCACGGCCTCAACGTGCTCTATTCCGACAACGGCGTCGACGGGGTCCGGCTGCTGGCCGAGCACCCGGAGGTCGACATCGTCCTGATGGACGCGATGATGCCGGAACAGGACGGGTACGAGACAACCCGCGGAATCCGCCGCAATCAGCGCTTCGCGGACCTACCGGTAGTGTTCCTGACAGCGAAGGCGATGCCCGGCGACCGGGAATCGGCGCTGGCGGCGGGTGCGAGCGACTACATCACCAAGCCGGTCGACCTGGACGAGCTGATCGAGCTGATGGCCCGATGGGTGAACGCGTCCGACAACTCCGGGACGGAGAGCCAGAATGGCGGTTAGTCGAGTCGAGGGTGGCGGCGGAGAGGTTGGCCGGAGTGGCTGAGCGAGCCAAGGCCCTGCTGGTCGACGACCGGCGTGACAATCTGTTGGCCCTGGAGGCGATCCTGCAGGGCCTGCCGGTGCAGGCGGTCGCGGTCGAGAGCGGCGAGGCGGCGCTGAAGCAGCTGCTCACGGACGACTTCGCGGTGATCCTGCTGGACGCGCAGATGCCCAACATGGACGGCTTCGAGACGGCCGGGCACATCAAGCGCCGCGAGCGCACCCGGCACGTGCCGATCCTGTTCCTGACGGCGGCGGACCGCGATGCCCAGCTAGCCCTGCGCGGATATGCGGTCGGCGCGGTGGACTATCTGACCAAGCCGTTCGACCCGTGGGTGCTGCGGGCGAAGGTGTCCATCTTCGTCGAGCTGTGGACCAAGACCCAGCAGCTCAAGGCCCAGGCAGACGCCAGCCGCGAGCGCGACGCCCAGTGGCAGCGGCTGACCGACCTGGTGGACGAGGCGGCCCGGACCCTGCGGGCCGGCGGCGACGAGGCCGCCGGCGAAGCGCTGGAGCTGCTGGAGAAGGCCCGCTGGGGCAACTAGCCGCTCACCCGCCGACGATGTCGAAGGTGTAGACGGCGCCGCCGGCGCTACCCGCGCTGATGCCTTTGCCGTCCGGAAGCGCGACGCAGGTGGTCAGTGCGGCGTCGACCCGCATCGCGGCCACCGGGACCGGGTCGTCCGGCCGCCAGACAGTGATGGTGCCCGCGCCGGTGGCCGCCGCGAGCCAGCTGCCGTCGGGCGCGGCCACCAGCGCGGTGACCGATGGATCGTGTCCGGTCAGCCGGCTCCGGCAGTCGCCGGAGGCCAGGTCCCACACGTGCACCTGACCTCGCTGCGTAGCGGCAGCCAGCCAGCTCCCGTCGGGGGACGCCACGAGCCCGCGGATCCAGCCGAGGTGGTCGTCGAAGACCTGCCGGCAATCGCCGGTGGACAGCTCCCAGACGCTCACGGTGTAGCCGTTTCCGGTGGCCAGCCAGGTGCCGTCCGGTGCGGCTGCGAGCGGGCCGGCCCAGTGGCCGTGGTCCTTCAGCTCGCCGCGATGATCACCGGTGTCGGGGTTCCAGATCTGGATGGTGCCCTCCGTGCACCTCGCGGCGAGCCACTCGCCGCTGGGGCTGACGACCAGCCGCCCCACCGGGCTCGGGTGGCCGCGCAGGACCCGCCGACAATCTCCGGTGCTCGGGTCCCAGATGCGCACGGTGGTGTCAGCGCCGCCGGTAGCGAGCCATGCGCCGTCGGGAGCGACGGCCAACGCGCGCATCCAGTGGTTGTGGCCCACGAGAATGTGCCTGTTCTGGCCGGTATGCAGATCCCACACCCGGGTGGTGCTCGCACCGCTGGTGGCTGCCCAGGTGCCGTCGGGCGGCACGACGATCGCCGTGATCGGGCTCGTGTGCCCGCTGAGGACCTGCTCGCACGCACCGGTGGCCGGATCCCAGACCCGCGCGGTGTGGTCCTCGCTCGCGGTGGCCAGCCACCTTCCGCCGGAATCACTCGCCATCGCGGTGACTCGGCCGGTGTGCCCGACCGCGGCGGTGTCGACGGCGGGGATCGACGGATCCCAGGATCTCGACGTGCGGTCGTATCCCGCCGTGACCAGCCAGCGCCCGTCCGGAGCGGTGGCCACCTTGGTGATCCGGTCGGTGTGGCTGGTGTAGACGCCCTCGCAGGCGCCGGTCAGCGGATTCCAGATCCGGACCGTGCGGTCGTGGCCGGTGGTGGCCAGCCGGGTGACGTCACCCCCGACGGTCGCCAGTGCGACCACCCAGTCGGTGTGGCCGGCCAGGACTCGCTGTTCGGCGCCGGTGACGGGGCCCCAGATCCGGACGGTGTTGTCGTGGCTCGCCGTGGCGAGCCACGATCCGCCGGGGTCGACGGCCATGGCGCAGACGATGCCCGTGTGGCCACGCAGGACATGGCCGGCGGAGCCGGTTGCCGGATCCCAGATCCGGACGGTGCTGTCGCCGCCGGCGGTGGCCAGCCAGGCGTCGTCGGGGGCCGAGGCCAGGCAGGCGACCCAGTTGGTGTGGCCCTCGAGGAGGCGGCTGCGGCGACCCGTGGCGGTGTCCCAGATCCGTACGGTGTGGTCCTGCCCGGTGCTGGCTATCCAGCCACCGTGCGAGGCGATCGCCAGCGCGGTGAGCCGATCGGTGTGGCCGGCGAGGAGCCTCCGGCAGGCACCGGTGGCCGTGTCCCACAACCGCACTGTCCGATCATGACTGGCGCTGGCGATCCAGTCGTTCGACGCGGGGGCTGCCAGGGCGGTCACCGGACCCGTGTGGCCGGCGAGGACGTGCATGAGCGCGCCGGTTGCCGGATCCCAGAGGCGCACGGTGTGATCGGCGCTGCCGGTGGCCAGCCATCGTCCGTCGCCCGCTGCCGCGATGCTGGTGATTTCGCTGCCGTGGCCGGTGAGGATGTGCTCGGTGGCACCCGTGCCGGGGTTCCAGACCCGGACGGTGTGGTCGCCGCCGCCCGTGGCGATCCAGCTCCCGTCGGGCGCCACGGCGAGCGCGGTGACCAGGTCGGAGTGGCCGGTGAAGGTGCGCAGCAGGGCCGGGTGCGGCAGGTCGGGCAGCGGCCAGCGGTTGGCCACGCGGGGGGTGGGCAGGCTGGGCACGTGGTCGCGGATGGTGGACTGGAACGTTCCGACGGCTTCCAGCCGGCTCACCAGCACCGCGGACAGCGCGTGACCGGGGGTGATCGGCGTCAGCAGGTGGGCGTTCTGCCGGATCTTGCGGCCGAGCAGCCGGGCGATGTCGGTCGGCACGTGGGCGAGATCCGCTTCGGCGCCGGCCGGCCCGTGCCGGCGCAGCCGGGAGACGATCCAGCGCAGGTCGGTGACGGTGGCCGCCAGATCGTGCGCCCGGCCGGCACCGAGCGCATGATCAGCGAAATGCCGGATCAGGTAGTCGTGCCGCTCCGACAGCTCCCACCAGGCCGGGCTCTCCCCGGCCGAGGGCACGACCCGCGCGGCGGCGTCGAGCAGCCGGCCGTGCAGGTCGGCGAGGCCGGGCTCGCCCACCTCGTGGATCAGGTAAGCCCGGATCACGTCGTGCAGGCGAACCGTTCCCGCGTCGTGGCTGTAATCCAGGACGAGGGCCAGGTCGGCGAGCGTCTCGCAGGTCGCGCGCACCCGCCGCGGGGTCGCCTGCCAGAGCATCTCCAGGACGGCGACGGGCACGTCGGCATCCTCGGGAAAGATGGCCATCTCGAAGAACCGCTCGACCGTCTCGGGCGCGAGCAGATCCAGGCCGGCCCGGATCGTCGCCCGTACGGCGCGGCCGCGGTGGTGCGCGTTGTCGAGGTCGAAGGTGACGGGACCGTCCTCTTCGAGCCGGTCGGCGACGTCTTGCAGCGCCTGCTCCACCGGGGTGCCGTAGTCCACGGCGCGGACCAGCGCCCGATTGGCCAGGGCCAGCAGGACCGGCCAGCGACCGGTCGCGGCCACCACGCGGTCGACCGGCTCGGTGACGGCGTGCGGGACGTCGCGGGTCAGCAGGGCCGCCGCCTGCGCGGCCGTCATTTGATCGAGCTGCACGCAGCCGCGTGGATCGACCAGCCGCCGGTGCCGCGTGGTCAGCAGCCGCCGGCATCGGCGGCCACCGCAGAGGAACGGCTCGATCTGTTGATCGGTCCAGGCATCGTCGACAACGAGCAGTACGGGGTCATTCTGCGAGTCGAGCACCTCGCCGAGCCGGAATCCTGCCTGCAGCGGGTCGGTCAGCGCCGGCCGCACGCCGGTCAGCTGCTCGACCAGGTCGTTCACCTTGGCGGCGAGCTCGGCGCCGGTCACCTGCTCTCCCAGTGTCACCCAGAGCAGACCGCCCGGAAAGCGCTGCTCCGCCCGAGGCTGGTGACAGATCCACTTGGCCACCGTGGTCTTGCCGAAGCCGCCCGTGCCGTACACCCCGGTGATGCCGACCGGGTCGCTGTCGTCCGAGCACACCAGCTCCAGCAGCCGGTCGGTGACGTCGGGGCGCGCGACGATGCCCGCGGTGAGCGGGGGTGCCATTCGCCTGCGGCGCGGCTCCGCCGGGAGCGGCGCCCACTGGTTGACGGTGATGCTGCCGCCGGGCGCGTTGTATTGCGCCGCGCGCTGCGACGCCTGGTATGTCCCGCCGCGATCAGCAGCCCCGGCCGCGGTCATCCCGGCGATATGCCGTCGCGGGAATGCTGGTGCACGGTGATGGATCCACCCGGGGCGTTGTATTGCTGGCTGTGATCCCGCGAGATGAACGTGTCGGCTCGGGCCTGCTTTTCCGCGGGCAGCTGCGCGCGGACCGATCGCGCCCACGCCTCGAGGTCGTCTCCGATCTCCGGATATTCCTCGGCCAGGTCGTACAGCCGCTGTTGCCAGGTCTGCGCCCACTGGCGTTCGGCCGCCGGCCGGTCGGCCAACTCGGGCCGGTCCAACTCGGACGCCATCTCGTCGACCCAGTGGGCCGCCGTCTCCGCTCGCCGCTGCCCGGCGTGGGCGAACAACCGGACGAGTCCGCCGCGGGCGGACTGCCAGGCGTCGGTGGCCACGGCGCCGACCAGCGCCGAACCACCGGAAGCGAGAACCGCAAGGAGCGTTTCCGGCACCACGCTGTTTCTCCCGTCAGAGCCGAGTGTCCGGTTCAGCGTAGAACCGTATCGCTACGCTCACGAAGGGTCACGCTCGCGGCGGGCGGTGATCACCGGGGCGAGCTCCGCCATGACCGTGCCGCTCCTCCCGATGGAGGAGATGCCCAGGTCAGCACGGCGGCGGTGGAGCTGCGCGGGGGCCGACAGGAAGCTGTCAGGTAGAGCTGGAAATCATCAGGGCGCTGCGGAGACCGGTGATGTCCAGGACGCGCAGCAGGAAGTCGCCGACGTTGGCCAGCGCCAGCACCGTGCGGGCATGCTGGGCCTTGCGGCTGAGCACCACCAGGGTGCCCAGGCCCTGCGAGTCGCAGAAGGTCACGCCGGACATGTCGAGGACGATTCGGGAGGGTGGTTCCAGCAGTGTCTCGTTGACCATGGCAGACAATTTGGTGACCGTGAGCACGTCGATCTCACCGGCGAGGTGGAAGACAACCTCGTCGGGGGCTCGCTCAAGCGCGATGGACAGCTCCGGTCGCTCCACCTGGTCAGCCTATCGCGGAAGAGGGAATCCAGCCTGTTGGGCACGGTTCATCCGCCTGTGCCGGACCTGCCGATCGTGACCTGCACAACCCGCCTGCGGGGCTGCCAAGGCGGCTGCCGCCCGGCGCTGACAGAATGGGATTCGCTGTGACCACCTCATACCGCGCCGCGGGCAGTCCGTACCCGGACGAGGCCCCGGTCTCCCAGGCCCTGTTCGACCGCGCCAAGGGCATCGTGCCCGGCGGGGTCAATTCACCCGTGCGTGCGTTCCAGGCCGTGGGCGGAACGCCCCGGTTCATGGTGCGGGGCGAGGGTCCGTGGCTGGTCGACGCCGACGGGCGCCGCTACGTGGACCTGGTCTGCTCGTGGGGCCCGTTGATCCACGGGCACGCCCACCCGGCGATCGTCGCCGCCGTGCAGTCCGCCGCCGCGCTCGGCACCAGCTTCGGCACGCCGACCGAGGGCGAGGTGGAGCTGGCCGAGGAGATCGTCGGGCGGACCCCCGTCGAGCAGGTCCGGCTGGTCAGCTCGGGCACCGAGGCGACGATGAGCGCGATCCGGCTGGCCCGCGGCTTCACCGGGCGCAGCAAGATCGTGAAGTTCGCCGGCTGCTACCACGGCCACGTCGACGCCCTGCTGGCCGCGGCCGGCTCCGGCGTCGCCACGCTGGGGCTGCCGGACTCGCCCGGAGTGACCGGCGCGGCGGCCAGCGAGACCATCGTGCTGCCCTACAACGACATCGCCGCGGTCGAGGCGGCGTTCGCCGCCAACGACGACATCGCCGCGATCATCACCGAGGCCGCGGCCGGCAACATGGGCGTGATCGCGCCGCGCGAGGGCTTCAACCGGCGGCTCGCCGAGCTCGCCCACGCCAACGGCGCGCTGCTGGTCGTCGACGAGGTGATGACCGGCTTCCGGGTCGCCCCGGGCGGCTGGGCCGGCCTCGAGCCCGTCGACGCCGACCTCTTCACGTACGGCAAGGTCATGGGTGGTGGCCTGCCGGCCGCGGCCTTCGGCGGCCGCACCGAGATCATGTCCCGGCTGGCCCCGGCCGGGCCGGTCTACCAGGCCGGCACGCTCTCCGGTAACCCGTTGGCCTGCGCGGCGGGGCTGACCAGCCTGCGGCTGGCCGACGACGCCGTCTACAAGCGGCTGGACGAGCTGTCCGCCACCGTGGGCGCGCTCACCTCGGACGCGCTGAACACCGCGGGCGTCCCGCACCGGCTCTCCTTCGCCGGCAACATGTTCTCCATCTTCTTCACCGACGCCGAGGTCGTCGACTACGACTCGGCGAAGACGCAGGACACGGCCGCGTTCAAGGCGTTCTTCCACGCGATGCTCTCCCGCGGTGTCTACCTGCCGCCGAGCGCTTTCGAATCGTGGTTCGTGTCGACGGCGCTGGACGACGCCGCGTTGGAGCAGATCGGTGCGGCGCTGCCGGCGGCAGCTGCCGCGGCCGCGGCAACAGGGGGAGCAACATCTTGAGCGAGCCGACCAGGACCACGGTGCACGTGCTGCGGCACGGCGAGGTCTACAACCCGGGCAAGATCCTGTACGGCCGGCTGCCCGACTTCCACCTGTCGGAGCTGGGCCGGCAGATGGCGAAGGCGGCCACCGAGGCGCTCGCCGACCGTGACGTCACGCACGTGGTGGCGAGCCCGCTGGAGCGCGCCCAGGAGACGGCCGAGCCGTTCGCGGCCCACTTCAAGCTGGAGACGGCCACCGACACCCGGCTCATCGAGAGCGCCAACTTCTTCGAGGGCAAGAAGGTGTCGGTCGGCGACGGGGCGTTCACCAACCCGCGAAACTGGTGGGTGCTGCGGGACCCGATCACCCCGTCCTGGGGCGAGGCCTATCTGGTGATCGCGCAGCGGATGTTCGCCGCGATCCAGGCCGCCCGGGTGGCCGCCGAGGGCCACGAGGCGGTCTGCGTCTCCCACCAGCTCCCGATCTGGACCCTGCGCCGGTACGTCGAGAAGAAGCGCCTCTGGCACGACCCGCGCCGCCGGCAGTGCGGCCTGGCCAGCCTGACCTCGTTCGTGTTCGAGGATGCCAAGATCGTCGGCGTCGAGTATGCCGAGCCGGCCGCCGCGCTGGTGGCCATGTCGCCCAGCGCCCGGACCGCCAAGGGGGCCTGACCGTGCGCCGGCCCGCCGCAGTTGTCCTCGTCGCCGCGATCGCCGCCGGTGCGCTGGCCGGCTGCGGCAGCGAGAGCTGGGAGAAGAAGTGCTCGACGAACGCCGACGGCGTCGTCGAGTGCGCCCCCGACCAGCGCCCGCAGCCCCGCGCGGTCACCGGTGAGCTGCTCGACGGCGGCAGCTACGACGTCTCGCAGGATCGCGGCAAGGTGGTCGTGGTCAACTTCTGGGGTTCGTGGTGCAACCCGTGCCGGGCCGAGGCCGACGACCTGGAGCAGACGTACCAGGCGACCAAGGCCAAGAACGTGACCTTCGTCGGGGTCAACTCGCGCGACGACCGGGACGCGGCCAAGGCGTTCGAGCGCGGCTTCGGGGTGACCTACCCGAGCGTCTACGACCAGAACGGCAGCGTCGCGCTCGAGTTCGACGTGACCCAGGTCGCCACGCCGTCGACGCTGATCCTGGACCGGCAGGGCCGGATCGCGGTCGGCATCCGCGAACCGGTCACGGTCGGTGTGCTGCAGCCGCTGGTCGAGCGGATCGCCGCCGAGGAGCCGGGCTGATGGGAGAGAGCTTCGCCGACGCCGCCAGCAGTGGCCCGTTGCTGCTGGCGATCGGGGCGGCCGCGATCGCCGGGCTGGTCAGCTTCCTGTCGCCCTGCGTGCTCCCGCTCATGCCCGGCTATTTGTCGTACGTGACCGGGCTGGCCGGCGCGGATCTCGACGCCGCGCTGGGCGTCCCGCCGAAAGCGGAGCCCGCCGGCGGATCCGTGGCGGTGCGGACCAGGCCGCCGGAGGCGAAGACCGCCGGGCGGGGCCGGGTGCTCGCCGGCACGGTGCTGTTCGTCGTCGGCTTCTCCGTCGTCTTCATGCTGCTGGCCACCCTGGTCGCCAACATCGGGCTGGCGCTGAAGACCCACGAGCGCACCCTCAACATCGTGCTCGGCGTGCTGATCATCGTGCTCGGCCTGCTGTTCCTCGGCGTGGTCCCGGGCATGCAGGGGCAGGCCCGGATCACCTGGCTGCCCAACGCGGGGCTGGCCGGGGCGCCGATCTTCGGGGCGCTGTTCGGCCTCTCCTGGCTGCCGTGCACCGGCCCCACCCTCGGCGCGGTTCTCGGCCTGGCCACCACCAGCGGGCAGACCGACCGGGCGGTGGTGCTCGCGCTGGCGTACAGCCTCGGGCTCGGGGTGCCGTTCGTGCTGTTCGGGCTCTTCTTCCGGCGGCTGCTCGGGGTCTTCAAGGCCGTCCGCCGCAACAGCCGGTGGGTGACCCGGATCGGCGGCGTGCTGCTCATCGCGGTCGGGCTGGCGCTGGTCACCGGCGGCTGGAACACCTTCCTGATCTGGCTGGTGACGACCTTCAACTTCGATGCCGGGACGCTGCTGTGACCGTCGTCGAGGAGCGCCCGACGGCCGCCGCCGAGCCCCCGCCGCGCCGGCCCAACCGGGCCTGGGCGCTGCTGCGCAACTCCTGGCGGCAGCTCACCAGCATGCGCACGGCCCTGGTCCTGCTCTTCCTGCTCGCGGTGGCCGCGATCCCGGGCTCGGTGCTGCCGCAGCGCGCGGTCAACGTGGAGAACGTCGCCGGCTACTTCCGCGACCATCCGGAGCTGGCGCCGATCCTGGACCGGCTGGGCGGCTTCGACGTCTACGCGTCGCCCTGGTTCGCGTCGATCTACCTGCTGCTCTTCACCTCGCTGGTGGGCTGCGTGGTGCCGCGCCTGCTCGATCACTTCCGCGCGCTGCGCACCGTACCCCCGGATGCTCCGCGCCGCCTGGAGCGGCTGCCGCAGCATGCGGCGGCAGAGCCGCGACCCGACGATCCGGCCGCCACGGCCGCGACCGTCGCGGCGAGCCTGCGCCGCCGCCGCTTCCGCACCGTCGTGCGCGAGCGCCCGGACGGCACGTGGACGGTCTCGGCCGAGAAGGGCCTGCTCAAGGAGACCGGCAACCTGCTGTTCCACTTCGCGCTGCTCGCGGTGCTGATCGGGGTGGGCTTCGGGCACTGGTACGGCTGGCACGGCAACCGCCTGCTGGTGCAGGGCACGGACTTGGGCTTCTGCAACTCCCTCACGCAGTACGACGAGTCCTCGCTCGGCCCTCGCCTCGACGCGGCCGACCTGCCGTTCTTCTGCCTGCGGCTGACCGACTTCCACGCGAGCTACCAGAGCAACGGCCAGCCGAAGTCGTTCGGCGCGGACGCCGACGTGCAGACCGAGCACGACGGTGCCTGGCGGCCGGTCGAGTTCACGGTCAACCACCCGCTGCGCCTGCCGCAGGCCAACGTGCACCTGCTCGGCCACGGCTACGCGCCGATCCTGCGGTACACCGACCGCTTCGGCCAGCAGCAGACCAAGATCGTGCCGTTCCTGCCCCGCGACCAGATGCTCACCAGCGAGGGCGTCGCGCAGTTCCCGGACGTCAACATCGACCCGAAGACGAACAAGCGCGACGAGGACCTGCAGGTCGCCTTCGAGGGTGTCTTCCTGCCCACTGTGGACCCGAAGGGCGGCGCGGCCTCGGTCTTCCCGGCCGAGCGCGATCCGGCGCTGTTCCTGACGGCATACCGGGGCAACCTCGGCGTCGACGCCGGCCTGCCCGGCTCGGTCTACGCGCTGGACCGCGGCCAGCTCGCCAACGGCCAGCTCAAGCAGGTCAGCGGCGAGCGCCCGCAGCGGTTGACCGTCGGCCAGTCGTGGACCCTGGACGACGGCACCAAGCTGGAGTTCCTCGGCACCCGGCAGTTCGCCACCCTCGCGGTGCGGTACGACCCCACCCAGCCGCTGGTGCTGGGCGGGGCGGTGCTGGGCCTGCTCGGGCTGATGCTGTCGCTGTCCGGGCACCGCCGCCGGGTGTGGTTCCGGGTTACGCCCCCTGCCGGGTCCGAGCCGGGCGCCGGCGGTAGTTTGATGGAGGCCGGTGGCCTGCCGCGCACCGACTATCCGGGCTTCCAAGAGGAGTTCGAGCAGGTCGTGGCAGCGGCGCGGGGCGCCGGGGTGCGGGATGAGAGGACGCCGTGATGGCGGAGTTGTCTGACCAGTTGATGGCCTTCACCGTGCTGGCATACCTGGCGGCGATGGTCTGCTACGCCGCCGAGTACGCGTTCGGCAACCGCAGCCACATCGGCCGCGCCGCCACCCGACCGGCCCGCCAGCTCGCCGGCGCCGGTGCTCCCGCGGAGGTCGTGCCGCCCGCCGATGACGTGCCGCCCGCCGATGAGGCGCCGCCGGCCGACGCGGTCGTCGAGACCGCGCCGCCGCGTGACCGGGGCGTGCTGCTCGGCTTGATCGGCGTCGGGCTCACCTGGCTCGCCTTCGCGCTGCACCTGGGCACGGTGGTCACCCGCGGCCTCGCGGCCGGCCGCATGCCGTGGGGCAACATGTACGAGTTCATCCTCGCGGTGACGCTGGTCGGCTCGGCGGTCTGGCTGGGTGTGCTGACCCGCAAGCCGGCCGTGCGCCACCTGGGCCTCTTCACCGCGCTGGCGCTGGTCGTGCTGCTCGGCGCGGCCGGGCTGATCGCCTACACGCCGGTGGGCCCGCTGGTCCCGGCGCTGAACTCGTACTGGTACATCGTGCACGTCTCGACGATCATTGTGGCCTCCGGCATCTTCCTGATCGGCGCGGTGCCGGCGGCGATGTTCCTGGTCCGCGCGGGTTACGACGCGGGCAAGCGAAGCTTCCCGTACACCCTGGGCGCGAAGGTGCCGTCGGCGCAGGTGCTGGAGCGGCTGACCTTCCGGCTGCACGCGTTCGCGTTCCCGCTCTTCACCTTCGGCGCGCTGATCGCCGGGCCGCTGTGGGCCGAGGCGTCGTGGGGGCGCTACTGGGGCTGGGACCCCAAGGAGGTCTGGGCGTTCATCTCCTGGGTCGTCTACGCGGCCTACCTGCACGCCCGGGCCACCCCGAGCGTCAAGCGCAGCACGGCGACCTGGATCGCCCTGATCGGGTTCGTGACCATGCTGATGAACCTGTTCGGCGTGAACCTGTTCTTCGGAGGGCTGCACTCATACGCCAACGCCGGCGGGATGTGACCTCTCAGCCGCCGGCCGGCTGTGCGCCGCCGGAGCAGTCGCCGGCCGTCCAGGTGTCGTAGCGGATCACCCAGTTCAGGCAGAAGCCGCCCGCCTGCTGCTTGGCCAGGTCGCCGATCTGCGTGTCGACGTCGTCGCGCCAGTAGCGGGCGGTGCCGCCGTCCGGGGGACGGAGCTGGACGTTGTCCACGGTCACCGGGGGCACCACCACCCGGGCCGGGCGGCTCGAGTCGACGTGGACCTCGACGTACTGCTCGACGTACGCGCGGGAGCCGACCGGCAGTTGCTGCGCCGTCAGCAGGTTCCACCGGTTGTTCCACCAGAGCCAGGCCTGCCAGACGTTGTTCCCGTCCGTGTGCAGGTCCAGCCAGAGCTTGTCGCCCGGCCTCAGTTCGTACTGGTCGTAGAACTGCCAGGTCTTGGTGTTCGTGTTGAAGGTGTAGATGTGCTGGCGGCCGGCGCCGGCCCAGCCGGTCTCCGCCCAGCCCGCCTCCAGCCAGGCGATCGAGCCGCCGCCCATGTCGCGCTTGACCATGAAGCGGCCCGCCACGAAGTCGTACGTGTTGCGCCGGACCGCGCCGTCCACGACCGCGATGCGGCCCGAGACGCCGCCCCACTCCCCGCCGGTGCCCGCGCCCAGGTGGTGGTAGCCGCTCGGGGTGGCGAACTCGCGCATCCGGTCCAGCCGTACGCCGGACTCCAGGATCCGCCCCGCCGTCCGGCAGGCGTTGCGGGCGTACCGGCCGGCCGGCTCGGTAGGTGGTGTGACAGACGCCTCACCGCGTGGGCAGGCGGGCAGTCGTTCCCGGTGGTGTGAGGCCGCCGGAGCGGCCGCGGCCAGCGCCGTGACCAGGCCAACCAGGGCACACCATCGCGCCACGGACCGGAACTTCAAGCCGCCCACCTCGCCCCTGACCAGCGCGGAAACCAATCCGTAGCTCAACGCGGCAGGTGATCCCCGGTGACGGTTCCCGCCCCCTGATCACCTGTCATCCCGTGGTGCGAGACTGGGAACATGGCTGCGAAGGGCTTCCCGTACCACGATCTGCAAGGCTTCATCTCGGCCCTGGAGGCCGCCGGCGAGCTGCGCCGGGTCCGCGTACCGGTCGATCCGACGCTGGAGATCAGCGAGATCGTCACCCGGACGGTCCGGGCCGGCGGCCCGGCCCTGCTCTTCGAGCGCCCGACCCGCGGCGAGATGCCGATCGTCGTCAACCTCTTCGGTACGGAGAAGCGGATGGCGATGGCGCTCGGGGTGGATTCGCTCGACGACGTCGGCAACCGGATCGGCTCGCTGATTCAGCCGGAGTTGCCGGTCGGCTGGTCCGGCATCCGCGACGGCATCGGCAAGGTGCTGCAGCTCAAGTCGGTCCCGCCGAAGAAGGTCAAGAGCGCACCCTGCCAGGAGGTCGTCCTCCGTGGCGACGAGGTCGACCTGGACAAGCTGCCCGGCCTGCAGGTCTGGCCCGGCGACGGCGGCGTCTTCCACAACTACGGGCTGACCCACACCAAGCACCCGGAGTCCGGCAAGCGCAATCTCGGCCTCTACCGGCTGCAGCAGCACTCCAGGAACACCCTCGGCATGCACTGGCAGATCCACAAGGACAGCACCGCGCATCATGCCGTGGCGGAAAGAAGAAACGAGCGGCTGCCCGTCGCCGTCGCGATCGGCTGCGACCCGGTGGTCAGCTATGCGGCCAGCGCCCCGCTGCCCAGCGACATCGACGAATACCTGTTCGCCGGCTTCCTGCGCGGCGAACGGGTGGAGATGGTCGACTGCCTGACCGTGCCGCTGCAGGTGCCCGCGCAGGCGCAGATCGTGCTCGAGGGCTATCTGGAGCCGGGGGAACGGGCGCCCGAGGGGCCGTTCGGCGACCACACCGGCTTCTACACCCCGGTCGAGCCTTTCCCGGTGCTGCACGTCGAGTGCATGACGATGCGCAAGCAGCCCATCTACCACTCGATCGTCACCTCGAAGCCGCCGCAGGAGGACCACGGCCTCGGCAAGGCCACCGAGCGGATCTTCCTGCCCCTGCTCAAGATGCTGATCCCGGACATCGTCGACTACGACATGCCGGCCGCCGGCGTCTTCCACAACTGCGTGATCGTCTCGATCCGCAAGCGCTACCCGAAGCACGCGCAAAAGATCATGAGCGCCATCTGGGGCGCGCACCTGATGTCGCTCTCCAAGCTCATCGTGATCGTCGACGAGGACTGCGACGTGCACGACTACCACGAGGTGGCGTTCCGGGCGTTCGGCAACGTCGACTACGACCACGACCTGGTGCTCACCCAGGGCCCGGTCGACCACCTCGACCACGCCTCCTACCAGCAGTTCTGGGGCGGCAAGGCGGGCCTCGACGCGACCCGTAAGCTGCCGACGGAGGGCTACTCCCGCGGCTGGCCGGAAGAGATGACCATGGCGGACGAGGTGGTCTCGCTGGTCGACAAGCGGTGGAAGGAATACGGAATTTAACGCTTCCCGCAGGTAAGTCTGGGGGATTTCCAGCTCGGACCGCATCCGGTCCACCGTCCCGGTAGGAGGCGATCGAATGTCTGACGTCGTCGGCACTGGCACGGACACGTGGACGTCGGCCTCAAGGGATCCAGCGCAACACCTGACGGGACGCTCACAGTGACGACCATCCACCTTGACGGCGGATCGACTATCCCTGACCCGCCCCGCAGGGGTTCCGTTTCCTCCCCACGGCTAAAGCCGGGGGTTTCCACGGAAGGAAATCTATGACGGCGGTTGCCGCAGCCCCGGAGCAGCCGGGCAAGGTCAAGTCGTTCCTGAAGCTGGTGGCGATCGAGCACTCGATCTTCGCGCTGCCGTTCGCCTACCTGTCCGCGCTGGTCGCCATGGATCGCGACGGCACCGGCGTGCACTGGGTCGACCTGCTGCTGGTCACCGTGGCGATGGTGGCCGGGCGGACGTTCGCCATGGCGGCCAACCGCATCCTGGACCGCAAGATCGACGCGCAGAATCCGCGCACCCAGAACCGGGAGCTGGTCACCGGCGCCGTGAGCGTGCGCACGGCCTGGACCGGCGCGGCCGTGTCGCTGGTCGTGCTCTTCCTCGCCGCGGGCCTGCTCAATCCGCTCTGCCTGGTGCTCTCGCCGCTCGCGGTGATCCCGCTGGTGATCTACCCGTACGCGAAGCGCTTCACGAATTTCCCGCACTACGTGCTGGCGCTGGCCCAGGCCGTCGCGCCGGTCGGCGCCTGGCTGGCGATCACCGGCACGTTCGACGGCTCGGGACCGGCCTGGTTGCTGGGGGTCGCGGTCGGGCTCTGGATCGGCGGGTTCGACATCATCTACGCCTGCCAGGACGTGGAGGTCGACCGGCGGATCGGGGTGCATTCGACCCCGGCCCGCTTCGGGGTGCGCACGGCGCTGCACATCTCCACCGTCACGCACGTGCTGACCTTCGCGCTGTTCGTCTGGTTCGGCCAGGTCGTCGGCCTGGGCTGGCTCTGGTGGATCGGCCTGGGGTTGACCGCGGTCGCGTTCGGCTATCAGCACGTGGTGGTCACGCCGGCCGATCTCTCCAAGGTCAACCGGGCGTTCTTCACGGCCAATGGCTTCGTGGGCATCGCGTTGTTCCTCTTCGCGCTCCTCGACCTGATCCTGCGGTAAAGCGGATGAGAATCCCCTGGATCGTCGGCGTTTCGGGAGCGTCTGGCACGCCCTACGCCAGGGCCGTGCTGTCGGCGCTGCTGGACGCCGGCGAGTCCGTGGACCTGGTGGTCTCCAAGGCCGCCCGGCTCACGCTGCTGGACGAGACCGGTGCCACCGTCCGGGACGCGCACTGGAAGGACGACGTGGCGGCCTGGCTCGGCCGCGACCTCGGCGACCTGGCCTACTGGCCCGCGAGCGACCTGGCAGCGGGGCCGAGCAGCGGCTCGTACCCGGCCCGGGGCATGGCGGTCGTGCCCGCCAGCACGGCGGCCTGCGCGGGCATCGCGATCGGGCTCTCCAAGGACCTGCTCCAGCGGGCCGCCGAGGTGAACCTCAAGGAGCGCCGCCGGACGGTGATCGTGCCCCGGGAGACCCCGGTGACCCGCAGCCACCTGGAGCACCTGATCGCTCTGCACGACGCCGGGGCGGTGGTCCTGCCCGCCAGCCCCGGCTTCTACGGTGCCGGGGCGCAGGCGACCGCCGGGCAGCTGGTGGACTTCGTGGCGGGCAAGGTGCTGGACGCTCTGGGCGTGCCCCACGAGCTCTTCACCCGCTGGGCGGGCGAATTGGGCTCGGGGCGGTAGGACGCCGCCGCGCGTCAGCGCAATCCGTTGGGTGGGCCGTAGCTTTGCCCCGGATTGGTCGGCCCGCCGTTTCGCGGTCGGTTGGCGGCGTCGTCCTCGCGCATCTCCTCCACCACACCGTCGCCCTCGAGCAGCGCGCGCACCTCCGACTCGCGGAACCGGCGGTGGCCACCCGGAGTGCGGATGCTGCCGATGCGTCCGGCGGCTGCCCAGCGCGTGACCGTCTTCGGATCCACCCGGAACAGCGCGGCCACCTCCCCGGGCGTCAGCAGTCGATCTCCTGTGTCCACGGCCCTCTCCTCGCGTCGTGTTGGAGCGCCGTTGGTCACAGTGAGTGTCGGCGTGCTCGATCGGGACGTAGTGCCATTAGAGCATCGCCAAAAACAGCAAGTCGCTGAAATGCGGAAAAAGCCCCGATTGCGACGTTGACCATTATCCTTGCTCCGTCCGGCGCTCCACGCCCGCTACCGGGCGTGAGGTACCAGGAAGTGTCGCACTAACCTCTGAAGCCATGGACGCCATCGACCTGCGCCTGATCGACCTATTGCGGGAAAACGCCCGCTCCTCCTACGCGGAACTAGCCCGGAAGGTGGGACTCTCGGCGCCCGCGGTGCATGAGCGGGTGGGCAAGCTGGAAGCCGCCGGCACGATCCGGGCGTATCGCGCCGAGGTCGAGCACGAGGCCATCGGGCTGGGTGTCACCGCCCTGATCGGCATCGTCGAGGACTCCGGCGCGGACACCGACGACGTGTTGTCCGCGCTGCGGGTGATGCCCGAGATCGAATCCTGCTATTTCATGGCGGGCGTGGAGTCGTACCAGCTCACCGTCCGGGTCGGCACGATCGCCGAGCTGGAACAGCTGATTGTCCGGATCAACCGGACCCGGGGGGTGGCGTCGACGCGGACGGCGATCGCGCTCTCCACGAAATGGGAGAACCGGCCCCAGCCCGGCCTCGACCCGGCGGTAGGTTAGACCATGGAACAGCACAACCGTTGTGACGACGCCGCGCGCGAGTGGGCCCGCGACGCGATCGCGCTCGTGGAGGCCGACGCCAACCGTTCGGCCGACACCCACCTGTTGCCGTTCCCGCTGCCCCGGTCCTGGGGCGTCGACCTCTATCTCAAGGACGAGTCGTCGCACCCCACCGGTTCGCTCAAGCACCGGTTGGCCCGCTCCCTTTTCCTGTACGCCCTCTGCAACGGCTGGATCGGGCCGCACACCCCCGTTGTCGAGGCGTCCTCCGGCTCGACGGCGGTCAGCGAGGCATACTTCGCCCGGATGCTCGGCCTCGAATTCATCGCGGTGATGCCGGCGAGCACGTCGCCCGAGAAGATCTCGCTGATCGAGTTCCAGGGCGGTAAATGCCACCTCGTCGCCGACCCGACGGCCGTGGTGGCGGCGGCCCGCACCCTCGCCGGCGATCTCGGCGGTCACTTCATGGACCAGTTCACCCACGCCGAGCGGGCCACCGACTGGCGGGGCAACAACAACATCGCCGAATCCATCTACCTGCAGCTCAGCCTCGAGCGGCATCCCGTACCGGCGTGGATCGTGGTCGGTGCCGGCACCGGCGGCACCAGCGCGACCATCGGCCGGTACGCCCGCTACCGGCGGCTGGACACCAAGCTGTGCGTGGTCGACCCGGAGGGATCGGCGTTCTGGCCCGCCTACCTCGCCGGCGACTGGACGATCACCACCGGTCGCGGCTCGCGGATCGAGGGCATCGGCCGGTCCCGCGTCGAGGCCTCCTTCCAGCCCGCCGTGGTCGACCGGATGATGCGGGTGCCGGACGCCGCGTCGCTGGCGGCGATGCGGGCCGGCACGGCGGTGCTCGGGCGCCACCTCGGCGGCTCCACGGGCACGAACCTGTGCGGCGCGTTCGCCCTGATCGCGGAGATGCTGGCGGCCGGGCGCAAGGGCTCGGTGGTCACCCTGATCTGCGACGGCGGCGAGCGGTACGCGGACACGTACTATTCAGACGTGTGGATCACCGGCCAGGGCATCACTCTCGAACCACACCTGGCGGCGATTGACACGTTCCTGGCCACCGGCGTCTGGCAGCCTGCCTGACATGGGGGCAGCGCCGCGACGGCGGAGCTGGGAGGATCTGGGTCTTATCACGGGTTTCGGGTTCGAGGAGCGCAGTGCACGACGCTGAGGAAGGCCCCGCCGCACCGGATCTTCCGGCCGCGGCGACCGCCCCACCGATCCCGTCCCAGCGGGCCATGCCGCCCGGCCTACCGGCGCCCGGCCCGTGGGGCACGCCGCCCGGCCCACCGGCGCCCGGCCCGTGGGGCACGCCGCCCGGCCCGTGGGGCACGCCGCCCGGCCCGTGGGGCACGCCGCCCGGCACGTTCGTTCCCGGGCAGCGGGCGCCGCTGCCCAGCGAGCTCTTTCCGTCGACCCACCCGCTTTCCCCGGCGCCCATCGAGGTCGGCGACCTGCCGCCGCTCAGCCTGGTGCCCGGCACGGCCCCGCTGCCGCTCCCGCCGATGCCCCGCAGGCGAGGCCGCGGCCTGCTGATCGGTGCCGCCCTGGTCGCGGCCCTCGCCGTCGGCGCCGGCTTCGTCTACGTCAACCGCGCGCCGCTGCCGTTCAACGAGCGGGCCGCTGCGGCCGGGCCGGAGCCCACCGCCACGCGGACCCCCCTGACGCCGGCCGAGGCCGCCAACGCGGCGCTGAAGGCCCAGGCGACGGCCCTGCTGGACAACAACGAGCAGGGCTGGCTGGCCGCGGTCGACCCGGGCCAGGCCAAGCTCCGCGCGCGATACCGCTCGATGTTCCGGTCGCTGCGCGGCCTCGGCGTCAGCCACTTCGTCTACGAGACCTCCGTCGACCCGCTGAACGTCAAGCGCGGCACGATCGACGTGACCGCCGAGATCGCGTACTGCTTCAGCACCGACAAGTGCCCGGAAGAGAAATACAACCAGTCGAACGGCCCGCCGACCATCACCCAGACCCTGACCCTCAAGAAGGCCGGCAGCCAGTACGTGATCTCCAAGCTCACCGCGCGGAAGAGCCGGCAGCGCCAGCAGCCCACCCCGTGGGAGTCCGGCGACCTGGTCTTCCTGTCGGGTGAGCGGGTCACCGTGGTCGGCGGCCGCGGCGAGCGGAAATACTTCAAGCAGGTGCTCGCCGCCGCCGAGAAGGCCGCGATCGTCAACGACCGCTTCGCCGGCCTGGTCGGCAACCCGCAGCGCAAATACCGCGTCTACGTGGCCGGCGCCAAGCAGTGGAAATCCTGGTACGGCGGCATCACCGACAAGTGGGTGATCGGCTATGCGATGCCGCTCAGCGACTCGGGCAGCGACGTCGTGATCAACATCTCCGCGGTGCGCGGTGACAGCGAGGTGCTCGCCACCACGATGCAGCACGAGCTGGGCCACGTCGTGACCCTGGGCGGCGCCTACCGGACCAGCGGCGGCAGCGGCGACATGTGGCTGGAGGAGGGCATCGCCGAATACATCGGCTGGTATCCGAGGTCGGCCACGGACAGCTGGCGGCGCTCGGCGGTCCGCTCCCTGCTCGACAGCGGCAAGCGCCCGAAGTCGATCGCCGCGCGAGCCCCGGCGGACAACGCCAGCCCGAACGCGAGCGACGCCTTCTACGGCCTCGGCCACTTCACCGCCGACTGCCTGGCCCGCAAGTACGGCCAGGGCGCGCTCTTCACCTTCGTCCGGCTCTATCTGCGGGAAAACCGCGACCTTGACCCGGCGTCCCGGGAAGCGTTCGGCAAGCCGTTCGCGACGGTCGACAAGACCTGCATGGCCTGGATCCGCGACAAGGTCTAGCGGCGGCTCAGCCCGTGTTTCGTACGTGGGCCGGGCTGCGGCGGGCCCACCTACGAAACGCGGCCTAGCCGACCCGCTCGGCCAGCCCGGGATAATCCACGACGAAGCCGTCGTCGTCCACCGCGAGGTCGGCGCTGAAGGTCTCGTTGGCGAAGCGCACCCGCCCGTCGCCCAGCGAGGTGTAGATCTGATCCGCCTGCACGATCTCCAGGCTGGGCAGCAACACCCACGCGACACTCACCCGGTGCGCGACCATCGGCTCGGCCTTGAGCAGGTCGAGCCGCCGAATCGGCAACGTGTTGGTCAGCGGCGAGCCGGTCAGATCGACGTCGAGGGCTCCGAACAGCAGGTCCGGATCCTCGGTGCCGGGCAGACCGGCCCCGGCATGACCGGCGGCGGTCAGCGCCGCATCAAGATCACCCCGCTCGCCGGTGACGGCCCGCCAGCGCCCGGCCTCGGACTCCAGGCGCAGCGTTCGGCTCCAGCCCGCCCCCTCGGTGCTCACGTCGAGGGCGGTAGTGACCCAGTCCGGGTCGGTCCGCAGCTCGTAGCGGGCGCTGTAGGGGATCGGATCGACGGCGAGGGCGGAGCCGCGAGCGTGCAGCCCGGCCCGCGCGTCGACCAGCGCATGCTCGGCTCCGGCGGTGTCACGACGATCCCAGAACAGTGAACCCGGCAGAACGGCCATGCTCGACCATAACCCGCTCCCGTGCCCCGGTGAACCACACCGCAACGGCGAAGGCCCCGGCGCATGGAGCGCCGGGGCCTTCGTCGAGTGCGGTGGATCAGTGAGTGTGCGCCGGGCGGCCGGTCGAGTAGCGGCCGCTGCCAGTCTCGCGCCGGTCGTTGCGGCTGGGCTCACGCCGGAAAGCAGCGGGCCGGTCGCTCAGGTTGCGCGCCGTACGGTCGCCGAAGCCCTGCTGGCGTTCGGCGAACGAGCGGTCACCCGACGGCCGGTCGCCACCGGCGGCCGGACGGTCACCGTAGGAGCGGTCGCCCGCCGGACGGTCGCTGTACGTGCGCTGCTCGCCACGGGGGCGGTCACCGAACGAACGGTCCCGGTCGCCGAACGAGCGCTGCTCGCCGGTGCGCGGGCGGTCGCCGCCGCCGGCGAAGCTGCCACGGGGGCGGTCGCCGAACGAACGCTGCTCGCCGGTGCGCGGCCGGTCGCCGTAGCTGCTGGCGCCGCGGGAACGGTCGCCGTAGCCACCACCACTGCGCTGCGGCCGGTCGCCGAAGCGACGCGGGCGGTCGCCACGCTCACGCGGCTCGGGCTCGATCTTCACCGGCACACCACTGGGCTCACGCGCCCCGGTGACCTGGGCCAGGCCCTCGTCACCCAGGCGCACGCGCAGCTCGGCCGGCGTGACGCCCGCCTTGAGCATCATCGACGCCGTGGTGCGGCGCTGCTTGGGCAGCACCAGCGTCACGACCGCGCCGGACTCGCCGGCCCGCGCGGTGCGACCAGCGCGGTGCAGGTAGTCCTCGGGTCCTTCGGCGGGTCCACGTGCATGACCAGCGAGATGCCGTCGACGTGGATGCCGCGAGCCGCGACGTCCGTGGCGACCAGCACGTTCGTCCGGCCTTCCTTGAACTCGGCCAGCGTGCGGGTGCGTACCCGCTGGGTCTTGCCGCCGTGCAGCGCGCCGGCGCGCACGCCGACCGCCGCGAGCTGGTCGACCAGCCGGTCGACGCCCATCTGGGTGCGGGCGAAGACGATGGTCTTGCCCTCCCGGTTGGCGATCGAGGCGGTGATCGGGAACTTGTCGTGCGGCGGGATCAGGAGCATGTGGTGCTCCATGGTGGACACGCTGGCCTCGGCCGGGTTGGTCGAGTGCGTGACCGGGTCGTGCATGAACCGCCGGACCAGCGCGTCGACGTCGCCGTCGAGCGTCGCCGAGAAGAGCAACCGCTGCGCGTCGGCCGGGGTCTTGGACAGCAGCTCGGTGACCTCGGGCAGGAAGCCCATGTCGGCCATCTGGTCGGCCTCGTCCAGGACGGTGACCTCGATGGCGTCGAGCCGGCACGCGCCGCGCTCGATCAGGTCGCCGAGGCGGCCCGGGGTCGCCACGATGACCTCGACGCCGCGCCGCAGCGCGTCCATCTGCCGGTCGTAGGGCACGCCGCCGACGGCGGTCTTCAGGAAGACGCCGACCGAACGGCCGAGCGGCGTCAGCGCGTCGGCCACCTGCATGGCCAGCTCGCGGGTCGGCACCAGGATCAGGGCCTTGGGCTGGTGGGGCAGCGCCCGGCCACTCTTGGCGACGCGCGCCAGCAGCGGCAGGCCGAACGCCAGCGTCTTGCCGGAGCCGGTCTGCCCACGGCCGAGCACGTCCCGGCCCGCGAGGGCGTCGGGCATGGTCGCGGCCTGGATCTCGAACGGCGTGGTGATGCCCTCGCGGCTCAGCACTCGGACGAGCTCGGCGGGAATGCCCAGCTCGGCGAAGGTCGGCACGGCGGGGGTGGGGATCTCGACGGCCTCGACCTCGTGGGTCTCGACCTGCTCCACCTCGGCCTCAGGGGTGACCTGAGCGGCCTCGGGAGCTGCGGTGCCGGGGGTGCCGCCGGACTCGGCGGGAACTTCGAAGACGGACGGGAACGTGCTGGGATCAGCGAAAGTGGTCAAGAGAACCTCTCTACGGGGGCGCATGCTCGCGTATGGCCCGCCGCGGCTACCAACAGCCGGCCGCTGAAATGACCGCAAGAACGCCCGTGGCGTGCGCCTTGAGGGCACGCCAGGTTAATTACTTCCATCAGTGTACGGGTCAACGTCCTGGACCTTGCCCGCATTCCGCGCCGGTAGTGGGCAGGCTCACCCTTCGGCGCAACCTCGCCAGCTTAGGTGGATTTGCGCCGAGCGACAACTCACTGCTTGAAAACGCCACCGATCATGTTGCTGAAGGCGTCGCCGACGGTGAAGAGGAAGAGCACGCTCACACCCACCAGAACGAGCAGCACGATCAGCATCGCCACGACCACCTTGACGTTGCTGCGCCGCTGGTGGGTGTCGGGCCCGTCGCGCCAGCCCTGGGCCAGGATATGCCCGGTCAGCGAACCGGAGTTCTCCACCGGGTTGACGTTCACCGGCATCGTCATGTCGGCCGGCGCGTAATCCGCGAGACCGCCGTAGACGGTGCCCTGCCCGCGCTGCTGCGGCACGGCGGCGGGCTGTCCGGATCCCGACGCGGCGGAACCCGAGCCATAGGTCGCCGGACGGGCGGGCGGGGTGCTCACCTGAGCCGCCGGCCCGCCGAACGGCTGCCGGGTCCCGCCCGATGCGCCTACCCCGTACGGGGTCGAGCTGTTGCCGCTCGGCGCGGGGCTGCCGTACTGGCCGGAGGGTGCGGTGAACGGTGTCGTGTGGTTGGCGCTTGGGGGCGGGCGTGCCGTATTGGCCGGGAGGTGGTGGCGGACGGCGTTGTGTGGTTGGCGCTTGGCGGCGGGCTGCCGTACTGACCGGAGGGTGCGGTGAACGGCGTTGTGTGGTTGGCGCTTGGCGGCGGGCTGCCGTACTGACCGGGAGGTGTGGCGGACGGCGTTGTGTGGTTAGCGCTTGGGGGCGGGTTGCCGTACTGGCCGGAGGGCGCGGCGGACGGTGTCGTGTGGTTGGCGCTCGGCGCGGGGCTGCCGTATTGGCCGGCGGGTGCCGCGGACGGCATCGTGTAGGCCGGGAAGGAGCCGGGCGCGGTGGCGCCACCGGCGCCGGCGATCATCGGCGGCCCCGGAAAGGGCGCCGGCGGCGGGCCGGGCACGGGCGAGGGCCCCGGTCCGGGCGGGACCGGCGACGGTCCGGGACCCGGGGGCACGGGGCTCGGGCCGGGGCCGGGCGGTATGGGGCTCGGGCCGGGGCCGGGCGGAATCGGGCTCGGGTCAGGACCCGGCGGGATCGGGCCGGGCGGCGTCGGTGTGGGCCCCGGGCCGGGCGGGGGAGTCGGGTGCGGGGTCGGCAGCGGCGCGGGCTCGGGCCGGGTGGGCTCGGGCTTGGCCGGGGCGGGCTTGGCCGGCTCCGGGGTCGACGGCTCCGGCAGGCCGGGGTCCGGGGCGGGCGGCTCCACGCCGGGCTCGTCCGAGGCGGCGCCTTGCGGCTTTCCGGCCGCGCTGCCCGCTGAGCCGGCGGCACCGGACTGGCGCGGCCGCTCGCCGACGCTCATCCAGCTGACGACGGGCTGCTCCGGGGCGTCTCTGTCGTTGCTCGCGGCAGCCTCGCCGGCGGCGTCCGAGCTGCCGGGAGTAGGGGTGGGGTGGTCTGCGCTCGGCTTGCGGCCGCCGTAGACCTTCGCCTGGGCGCTCGGCCAGGTCGTGGCCCGGACACCGGCCGGGTCGATCGAGCCGGGCACGGTGGCGCGGGCCGCATTGGCGCTCGGCGCGACCGAAACCGGCCGGGTAGCACCGCCGAGGCCGCTGGCGGACCCGGAGACGGCGGCCCGTCCGCTGCTCGCACCGCTGGTCGGGGCCGCGCTGATCGGGGCCGCGCTGATCGGGGCCGCGCTGACCGGCGCCGAGGCGCGATCGCCCGCCGCCGCCGATCCCGGCGTGGCTCCGCCGGGCGAGCCGCTGGCGGGAACCGCGCTGACCGGCGGGGACGCCGATGCTGGGCCGGTCGATGCTGGGCCGGTCGATGCTGGGCCGGTCGACGCTGGGCCGGTCGATGCGGGGCCGGGGGAGGCCGGCTTGGTCGCGTCGGAGCCGGACGCGGGGGCCCACAGCGCACCCGCCGCGGGCGGCGGGGGCAGCTCGTATCCCTGATCGTTCTGCGGCCCGGCGCTGCCCGCGGGCGTCCGCGCAGCGGGCGGCGTCCTGCCGTCGCTGTCCGGTTTCGCCTGCTGCTCGTCCATGGGTCCTCCCGATCGCCGTCACCCCGTGCCGACGCCATGCCGGACGTCGGGCAGACCGATTGCCGGGCGCCTGGTAACTACCGTGCCACATCAGCGCTCATGAGCGCACCCGGCGTCAAGCGGTCCTGCCTGAAGATCATGACTGGCGAGGGTGGTGTGCGCTAGGACCCGGCCGACTTCGAGACGGCGGCTGCCTCGGCGGACGCCGACACCGACTTCGATGTCGAGCTGCTCGTCTCTTCCTTCGTCGGCGTGTTTTCCGCCGTGCCCTCCGGCGACGTCGGGTCGGTCGCCGGCGTCGTGGTGACCGGCGTGGCTGCGGTCGGCGGCGTCGTCGTCGGCGGCGTCGTGGCCGGGGTCGTCGGCTGGGTGGTCGGGGCCGTCGTGGTGCCGGTGGCCGGCGGCTTGGTGGTCGGCTTGCTGGTCGGCGTCGTCGCCGGGGTCGTGGGCGGCTTGGTTGTGGGCGTGGTCGGCGGCTTCGTGGTGGTGGGGGGCTTCGTCGTGTTGTGGTCGCTCGGCTTTTCCGGATCCGGCGAGCCCAGGTCCGGGCCCTGCACGGTGCCTTCGATCGAGCCGTAGATGCGGGTCGCGCTGAACAGCCGGGTCCAGCGGACCGGGACCAGGCGCACGTTGAGGCCCGTGCGCGGCGCCTCGACCATCATGCCCTTGCCCGCATACATCGCCACGTGGTGGATCTGCTGCCAGCTGCTCGACGAGCTGAAGAAGAGCAGGTCGCCCGGGAGCAGCGAGTATCGGTCCACGACCCGCTCGCGGGTCTGGTAATACTGGTCGCGTGACACCCGGGTCAGCTTGAAGTCGCCGGCACCCGGGGCGCGGTAGGCCGCATACATCAGGCCGGAGCAGTCGAACTTGTCCGGGCCCTCCTCGGACCAGACGTAGGGGTCGCCGCGCTGGGCCAGCGCATATCGCAGCGCGGCGATGGCCCGGGGGTCGGCGCCGCGGCCGGCGTTCTCCCCGGCCAGGTAGCCCGCGCCGGCCTGCGCGTCCTGGGCCGCCTGGGCGGCGTCCGCGGCGGCGATCTCGGCGGCGTGCTCCTGCTCGAACTTCTGCTGGGCGGCCGACTTCTTGGTGACTGCCAGCTGCAGCTTGTCGCGTGCGGCGGTCAACGTCGCGAGTGACGCGGAGGCGGCCTGCTGCTCGGCGAGGGCGCCGGTGTAGGCGCTCTGCGCGATGGAGAGCTGGCGGCTGGCTGCCTGATGGGTCGCGGAGTCGCCGCGGTTGATCCGGGCGAGCGAGTCGAGATCCGACAGGCCGGAGCCGATCGAGCCGGGCGGCATGGCGGCCGCTTCCCGGATGGCCAGGGCCGCCGCGTTCGCCACCTCGGCCTGGGCCTGGGTGACGGCGACCGAGGACTGGGCGACCTTCTGGCCCGCGTCGGTGACCTGCTGGGTGACGAGGTCGACCTCGGCCTGCGCCTTGGTGAGCTGCTCACCCAGGGCCGTCAGCTCGGTGCGGCCCTTCTCGATCTTCGCCATGATCGGCGTCAGGACGACACCGGGTGTCGAGACCGGGGTGGTCGTGGCCGGCGCGGTCGGCTGGCCGGGCAGCACGAACGCGCCCTGCGGCAGTGGGCGCGAACCGGTGTCGGGAACCGCGGGCGCCGGCGGCACGGCCGGGGGCGCGGCGGATGCGGGCAGCGGGCTGAACAAGGCAGCGATGGCGGCGGCAGTCGCGGCAGAGCAGGCCAGCGGTCGCCACCACGCGCGCAACCGCGGTGTACGTCCGCTTTCGTCCTGCCGCTTCATCGACATGCGCTCCCCGTCTGCGGTCGTCGCCCCGCCACCGCTTGTCGTCCTTCTAAGGTCTTACCCCAACCAAGGCACGGATGTCGATTGATTGGGGATGAGAGGACCCTGTGAATCGTAGTCCCGCAGATGTGATCCGTGCCGCCCGGCAGCCGCCGGATCTCCTGGCTGTCGGCCTTCAGTCGGATCAAGCGCGGCGGTGGGGTGGTCGGCTGGGCAGAGGCAGGACGTACGCTCGACGGCGAGCGAAGGTGAAGGGGGCGCACACATCATGCCGCAGATGGACGTCGGGCTGAAGCGCGAGCTGGAGGCCAAGGTCTACGCCGGCGAGCGGTTGACCCGCGAGGACGGTGTCGCGCTCTACGAGTCCGACGATCTTGCCTGGCTGGGCCGGCTGGCGCACCACAAGCGCACCGAGCTCAACGGCGACCGGGTGATGTTCAACGTCAACCGGCACCTCAACCTCACCAACGTCTGCTCCGCCAGCTGCGCGTATTGCTCCTTTCAGCGCAAGCCAGGCGAAAAGGACGCCTACACGATGCGCATCGACGAGGCCGTCCGCAAGGCCAAGGAGATGGAAAACGAGCAGCTCACCGAGCTGCACATCGTCAACGGCCTGCACCCGACGCTGCCCTGGCGGTATTACCCCAAGGTGCTGCGCGAGCTGAAGGCGGCGCTGCCCGACGTCAAGCTCAAGTGCTTCACGGCCACCGAGGTGCAGTGGTTCGAAAAGATCAGCGGCCTGCCGGCCAGCGAGATCCTCGACGAGCTGATGGACGCCGGCCTCGAGTCGCTCACCGGTGGCGGCGCGGAGATCTTCGACTGGGAGGTCCGCCAGCACATCGTCGACCACAACTGCCACTGGGAGGACTGGTCGCGGATCCACCGGCTGGCCCACTCCAAGGGCATGAAGACCCCGGCCACGATGCTGTACGGCCACATCGAGGAGCCGCGGCACCGGGTCGACCACGTCATGCGCCTGCGTGAGCTGCAGGACGAGACCGGTGGCTTCGCGGTCTTCATCCCGCTGCGCTACCAGCACGACTTCGTCGACTCGGCGGACGGCAAGATCCGTAACCGGATCCAGGCGCAGACCACGATGGCGGCCCCGGCCGAGTCGCTGCGCACCTTCGCGGTGTCCCGGCTGATGTTCGACAACGTGCCGCACCTGAAAAACTTCTGGGTCATGCACGGCCTGTCGGTGGCGCAGCTCTCGCTGAACTTCGGCGCCGACGACCTGGACGGCTCGGTGGTCGAATACAAGATCACCCACGATGCCGACTCGTACGGCACGCCGACCACGATGCACCGTGACGACCTGCTCAACATCATCTGGGACGCCGGCTTCCAGCCGGTCGAACGCAACACCCGCTACGAGATC
>NZ_QHHV01000118.1:0-39304 GCF_003947245.1 Actinoplanes sp. ATCC 53533
AGGTGTGGCGAGGCCTGGCGAGGTGTGGCGAGGCCCGGGGAGGTCTGGCGGGGCCCGGGGAGGCCTGGCGAGGTGTGGCGAGGTATGGCGAGGTGTGGCGAGGCCCGGCGAGGTGTGGCAATCGAGGCGGGCCTCGATCCCATCGCTTGGCCCAGGGCCTGGGCCATGAACCGCCGTAGCGGTCAGCCAGCCGTCATGAGGCGGCCGGCGTGGGTACTGCCTCGGCGCGCGGGCGGGGGAGCGTGGCCAGCGCGAGGCAGAGCAGGGCGCAGCCCCCACCCGCGACGAAGAGCAGCGAGCACGTCGGCTGCCACAGCCACTCCCACATCGGATGCCACGACGGATGCGGTTCGTCGAGATGGTGCTTCGCCATCATCGGCACGGCGATCAGCGTCGGCGCCCACCACAGCGTCATGGTCGCGCCGAAGAGGGTGGTGACGGCCCAGCGCGTCGGGTGCCGCCCGACGGTGCGGCGGCTGGCCCAGCCGAACAGCAGGAAGGCGACGACCGCGCCCGCGATGCCACCGAAAACGGCGGAGGGATAGACAGCCGGCGGGGTCGCCCGTTGGAAGGCGGCCGTGAGGAAGATGCTGTCTTCCGCGAGCATGGAGGGTCCGGAATACACAGTCGGTACGAAATGCACCTCGACGGTGAGCGTCGTGTTCCCGCGCCGAGCGACGAGCGTGGTGGAGGTGTCGTTCACCATCGGCCGGTAGGCCGTCCAGCCGGTCTCCCGCAACCGCTGCCGGACCAGGTCGAGCGTCTCCTGCGGAGGCCGGACCGGGATGCCGTTGACGATGCCGCCGACGCTGGACAGGGAGTATTCGTTGCCGTCACCGAACAGCAGGTCGTTGACGGCGGCCCAGCGCAACGGCCCGCCGTAGATCGTGAACATGGCCGGCGCGTCCTCGATGTAGCGGAACTCCTGCCCGGGCAGGAGTTCGGCGAGCATGGCCCGGGTCTGCGCGGTGCGGGGCAGCGGCTCGGCTGTCTCCCAGCCGGCGCGGGCGGCGAACGCGGCGGCGAAGATCCCGCTGATGATCGTGGCCAGCACCGCCCAGGTGGTGACGGTGCGGCTGGCGGGGCGGCCCAGGCGGGCCCGCAACCCGTGCCGGATCAGGTTGGCGGCCTCACGCGCCGTCGGCCGGTCGCGCCCGGGCGAGGCCGCCTCGAGCAGGGTGGCGAGCAGTTCGTCGCGGCGATGGGCGCGCGGGTAGCAGAAGAGCAGCCGGCGATACCGCCGGGCGAGCGGCGCCGTCATCGGGCGGCGCCCGGGCGGAGGGTGCGCGGGTAGCAGAAGAGCAGCCGGCGATACCGCCGGGCGAGCGGCGCCGTCATCAGGCGGTGCCCGGGCGGAGGACGCGCAGCCGGGCCTCGGCCGCGCCGGTGAGCTGGCGCAGGCGGGCGGTCTCGGCCGTCAGGGCCGCCAGCCCCTGCGCGGTGAGTCGGTAGTAGTGGCGCACCCGGCCGTCGACCTCCTCGTCGTGGTCGTGCTCCACGAGCCCTTCGGCGGTCAGCCGGTCGAGCGCGGTGTAGAGGGTGCCGGTGAGCAGGCTGACCCGTCCATCAGAGAGCGCACTCACCTCCTGGACGATGCCGTAGCCGTGGCGAGGGATGCCGGCGAGCGCGGTGAGGATGAGGAACGTCGGTTCACGCATCGGCTTCACGGCTCGATCATATATAAATGATCAATGCATCGGCAACGGGTGCTTGCTATGCAACGAGTTGCATAGCAGGATGCTCTCATGGCCCTGGAGCACGCGATCCTGGTTTCCCTGCTGGAACGGCCGGGGTCCGGATACGAGCTGGCCCGGCGCTTCGAGCGTTCGATCGGCCGTTTCTGGACCGCGACCCATCAGCAGATCTACCGCGTCCTCAAGCGGATGGAGGCCGACGGCTGGGTCACCGCGGAGGCGGTCGACCAGGACGGCCGCCCCGACAAGCGGTCCTACTCCGTCGCAATCGAGGGCCGGACCGTGCTGACCACGTGGCTGCGGGCCCCGGTGCAGCCGGAGGCGGTCCGGCACGAGCTGGCCGTGAAGATCCGCGGGGCCGCGTTCGACGACGCGGACGGGCGGGCCGCCCTGGTCACCGAGGTCGAGCGATATCGCCTCACCCACGAGGCCACGCTCGGACGCTATCTGGCCGGTGAGCGCCGGGACTTCCCGGGCGCCGGCACCGGCGCCCTCGACACCCAGCAGCGCCTGCAACACGCGGTGCTCCGCGGCGGCATCGCCTACGAGCGGATGGTTCTCGACTGGCTCGACGACGTCCTCGACACCCTCCGCGGCCTCGAAAGCTGACCCGACTCCCACCCGCGCCAACCGTCCCAGGAAGGGGAACGCCGTCATGGCGAACTCGCTGCTGTTCAACCCGCACGCCGACGACCCGGCGCACTGGGATGCCGAGACGCGCAGGCTGCTGCGCGCCACCATCGACTTCTTCGAGACCCGTGGCAAGAAGGCGCTCGTCGACAGCTACAACAATCGCTCCTGGTACGGCGACTTTCTGGACTTCGCCGCGAAGGAGGGCCTCTTCGCGGCGTTCCTCACCCCCGCGGCCGACGGCGGTGGCGATCCCGGCAAGCGGTGGGACACCGCACGCAACGCCGCCCTCAGCGAGATTCTCGGCTTCTACGGCCTCGGCTACTGGTACACGTGGCAGGTCACCGTCCTCGGCCTGGGCCCGGTCTGGCAGAGCGCCAACCGGACCGCCCGGGCACACACCACGCAGCTGCTCGCCGATGGCCACGTCATGGCGTTCGGGCTGTCCGAGCGGGGCCACGGCGCCGACATCTACGCCACCGACATGATCCTCACGCCGGACGGTGCCGGCGGTTTCCGCGCGGACGGCACCAAGTACTACATCGGCAACGGCAACGTCGCCGGCCTGGTGTCGGTCTTCGGCCGCCGCAGCGATGTCGACGGGCCCGACGGCTACGTCTTCTTCGCCGCGGACAGCCGGCACCCCGCCTACCACCTGGTCAAGAACGTCGTGAACGGGCAGATGTACGTGAGCGAGTTCCGGCTGGCGGACTATCCGGTACGCGAGCAGGACGTCCTGCACACCGGCCGGGCCGCGTTCGACGCCGCGCTCAACACCGTCAACGTCGGCAAGTTCAACCTCTGCACCGCCGCCATCGGCATCTGCGAGCACGCGATGTACGAGGCTGTAACCCACGCCCACTCACGCGTGCTCTACGGCAAGCCGGTCACCGCCTTCCCGCACGTGCGGCGCGAGTTGATCGACGCGTACGCCCGGCTGGTCGCGATGAAGCTGTTCAGCGACCGCGCCGTCGACTATTTCCGCAGCGCCGGTCCCGACGATCGCCGGTACCTGCTGTTCAACCCGATGACCAAGATGAAGGTCACCACCGAGGGTGAGCGGGTCATCGACCTGCTCTGGGACGTGATCGCGGCGAAGGGCTTCGAGGCCGACACCTACTTCGACAAGGCGGCCAAGGACATCCGCGGCCTGCCCAAGCTCGAGGGCACCGTGCACGTCAACCTGGCGCTGATCCTGAAGTTCATGCCGAACTACCTGTTCCGCCCGGCCGACTTCGCCCCCGTGCCGACCCGGCACGACGCCGGCGACGACGAGTTCCTGTTCCGGCAGGGTCCGGCGCGCGGCCTCGGCGCGGTCCGCTTCCACGACTGGCGCGTCGCCTACGACGCCCACGCCGACCTGCCCAACGTCGCACGGTTCCGGGAGCAGGCCGACGGGCTGTGCGCGCTGCTGAGCGCGCACGCCCCGGACGAGGCCCAGCAGGGCGACCTGGACTTCCTGCTCGCGCTCGGCCAGCTCTTCGCGCTCGTCGTCTACGGCCACCTCATCCTGGAGCAGGCCGAGCTGACCGGCCTCGACCGGCGGCTGCTGGACGAGATCTTCGCGATCCTGATCCAGGACTTCTCCGCGTACGCGACCGAGCTGCACGGCAAGGCCGCCACCACCGAGGACCAGGCAGCCTGGGCGCTGGCCCACATCCGCCGCCCGGTATCGGACGCCGCCCGCACCGCCGAGGTCTGGGGCCAGGTCGTCGCGCTCGCCGGCGCGTACGAGATGCAGCCGTAGCACTCCCTCCAACGCCGCCACCGTGGTCTGCTCAGGGGCTCAGGCCCGGGTCCCGAGGCGCACGTGCCATTCGGCCTGAGCCTCCCGGCAGCCGGGCCATGCGGGTGCCGCCGCGTGGGATAGTGACCCGAGCAGAGCTGGGGCGGAGGACGCGATGACGGATCCCGAACGGCGGCGGCTGCGCCGCAGCGCGGCGCTGCACGGCATCGCGGTCGCGGTTTGGGCGATGCTCGCCTGGTCCGGTGCCGGGTTCGTGGCGCCGGGCCTGTACGGAATGGCGGTGCCCTTCATCGTCGCCGGCATCGCAGGCGCATGGGGCGCCACGGTCATCGCCGTGAACGTGTGGCGTTTGCAGTCCGAGGAGCCCGGCGCCGACATCCGGGATGGTGCAGGCGTCCGCATGGACCCGGTCCCGGACGATGCCGCCGCGACCAGGCGGATCGCTGCGGCACAGCGGACCAGCCGCCTCGCGATGGCTGCCGCCGCCGTAGTGGTCCTGATCGCCGGGGTGATGCTGGCCCCGCAGGGCATGGATCGTGGCTTCGTCATCTCGGTAGCGGCCGGGCTGGCCGTCGCGTTGGCGTTGTTCGCACTGCTCGCGGGCGACCGACCGCGGACCGCAGCACAGCCGGGCGCGCGCGACCGACTGCGGACCGCACAGCCGGGCAGCGCGGGCGACCGACCGCGGACCGCAGAACAGCCGGGCAGCGCGCGCGACCCACACTGAGCGGGTCCGCGCGACCGTCCGCCCGTGGCGGGCGCGAAGCATCTTCGAAGGTCATGGCTTTGTCGCCCGCCGGCTGGGGCCAGGTCGTCGCGCTCGCCGGCGCCTCCTGCTGCACCTCAACGAGCCCGACAAGGCCGAAGTCCGCCTGGAACAGACTCGGAAGACCCTCCACAAACGCAAGAAGGCGACCGCCGTCGTGCTCGGCGACCTGGCACTCGCGAGCATCCAACGACGCGACATCGATGCCGCCGTCGGACGCCTGCACCAGGCGATCGATGTCGTGGAACAGACCCGCGGCGGAGGCGCCGCCCGCGAGCTACGGCCATGGCGCGACGAGCCCGCCGTGCAGGATATGAACGATAGGCTCCTCGCTTTGATGGCCGGTGCCGACGTCATCGTGACGCCGACCGCGACGATCAAGTGCAGGCCCGCCCGGCGCCTGACGGGAATCATCCCGGACCGCCTCGACAGCTCCATGGCCAAGAACATTCCGAGCCTCGACGCTCCGACGGTATGAGGACGTCGAGCGCGCAGGGAAGGCGGAGCGTACGAGATGCAGCCTTGAGCCCCCGAGCCCGCGCTGCCCCCTTCCGGGCTCAGGCGGGGACGGCCGCGGCGCTTCGGCGTCCCCGGATCGCGTTGCGGATCACGAACAGCCAGCCGGCGAACGCCGCCAGCCCGCCCACCACGAAGGCACTGACCAGCAGATACGTCGATCCGCCCGCGGTAGCGAACACGCCGTTTCGGGCGCCCGTGTCCGCCGCCTCGACGGTCTGGCCGGTGGTGAGCGCGTCCGGCTCGTCGTACAGGATGACGTCGTTGCGGCGCTCGCTGCCGTCGGTGGCCGCCCACGACCCGTGGAAATCGCAGGACCGCCTGCGGCATTCTTCCCGTTCTGCGGTGAATGTGCCGATCGTTCCGCCGCCGCCGTGCGCCTGCCAGGCGGGCACGAGGTCGAAGGCGCCGAACATGGCGCCCATGGCGGCGATGATCGGCAGCCCGACCCAGAGGAAGAACTTCATGCGCCAGTCACTGATCTTGCTCAAGATTCCCACGGCCGAGAGGTTAGGGCACGGACCAGGTTCTCCGCTGCCCCGCTCTGAGCTCGGCCGGTCTTGACGCTCACGCGTCGGCCGAATCGACCGATCGGACTTGCGTGACTTCGGTGAGGGTGCGGCCGGCCTGCGGGCGGCTCTGGCTCCGGGCGGGGTTCGGCCTGGGCATCGTGCTGCTGATCGGCCAGTTCGTGGCGATCATCCCGGCGGCGCGGTCCTGGATGAACGAGCACTCCTGGGTCAACGATGTTCTGCAGGACACGGTGTACCTGCTGGCCGCCCTGCTCGTGCTGGCCCGGGCGGTCGCGCGGCGCCAGGACCGCGGCGCCTGGCTGCTGATGGGCGGCGGGCTGAGCTGCTATGCCGCCGGCACGGTCTACTGGGTGGCCGTTGTGGTCAAGGTCGATCCGCCGCCGTATCCCTCGCCGAGCGACGTGATGTGGCTGGCGTACTACCCCTTCGCCTACGCCGCGGTGGTGCGGCTGCTGCGGGCCCGGCAGGCCGGCATCGGCGCGTCCGCCTGGCTGGACGGGCTCATCGCCGCGACCTGCGCGTCCGCGTTCGCGTCGGTGATGTTCCTGGCCGGCTTCGCCGGTGGCGGGGACGGGTGGTCGCGGGTGGTGAGCCTGGCCTATCCGGTCGCGGACATCGTGCTGGCCGGCGTGCTGCTCGGGGCGTGGGCGCTCAGCGGCTGGCGTACCGAACGGGTGTGGCTGGTGTTGCTGGCCGGGATGGGCATCAACACCGCGGCCAACGGCTTCCGCATGGTCGAGACCGCGAGCGGCATGTACATACCGGCCGGCTGGACGGACGCGTTGTGGTCGGTCGCGCTGGCCGTGATCGTCGCGGCCGCCTGGCAGAGCCCGGAACAGGTCGCGGACCGGCAGCCGGCCCGGGCCCTGGTCGGCATGGCGCTGCCGGCGCTGCTGGCGTGCGCGTCGATGACGCTGCTGCTGTACGGCAGCTGGCACGCCGGCGTGCTGCCCCGGACCAGCAGCCTGCTCGCGGCCGGCGCGATCACGGCGGCGATCGTCCGGATGCTGCTGACCGTCCGTGCCGTGGAGGCCCTGGTCGCCGCCCGCCGACAGGCCCGTACCGATGATCTGACCGAACTGCCCAACCGCCGGCTGTTCCTGGAGGCCCTCGAGCGCGACCTGAACCGCCGCGACCCGCAGGCGCCGATGGCCGTGGCCATCGTCGATCTGGATCGCTTCAAGGAGATCAACGACAGCTTCGGGCACCACCTCGGCGACCGGTTGCTGCAGATGGTCGCGACCCGGCTGGTCGAGGCGTTCGGCGGCACCGGGGTGCTGGCCCGGCTCGGCGGCGACGAGTTCGGCGTGCTCATGCCGACCGCCGATACCGGCCGGGCGGTGGAGACCGCGGCCGGGCTGCTCGCCGCGCTGCGCCGCCCCTTCGCCCTGGAACAGGTCACCCTGCACATCGACGCCAGCATCGGGGTGGCGGTCTTTCCCGACCACGGCACCGACCGCAGCACGCTGCTGCGCCATGCCGACACGGCCATGTACGCCGCGAAGAGCGACCACATCGGTGTCGCGGTGGCGACCAGCGGCGCCGACGACGACACCGGCCGGCGCCGCCTGACCACGCTGGAGGAGCTGCGCACCGGCCTCGATCGCGGCGAGCTGGTGCTGCACTACCAGCCGCAGATCCACCTCGCGTCCGACCGGTGCACGGGCGTGGAGGCCCTCGTGCGGTGGAACCACCCCACCCGGGGCCTGGTCTACCCCGACGGGTTCCTGTCCCTCGCCGAGCATGCCGGGTTGATGGGGCGGCTCACCATCCAGGTGCTCGAAATGGCCCTGGAGCAGTGCCGCGCCTGGCGGGCCGACGGCCTGGAGCTCACCGTCGCGGCGAACCTGTCCGCCTCCAACCTGCAGGACCCCGACCTGCCGGGCTACGTCGCCGACGCGCTGGCCCGGCACGGCGTACCGCCGACAGCGCTGCACCTGGAGGTCACCGAGGAGATTCTCATGCGCGACGCCGCCCGGGCGACCGCCGTCCTGACCGACCTGCGGGAGATGGGCATCCGGCTGGCCGTCGACGACTACGGCACCGGCTACTCCAGCCTGGCCTATCTGCACGCCCTGCCCGTGGACGACCTGAAACTCGACCGTGCGTTCGTGTCGCACTGCGACACCGACCCGCGCAGCGCGGCCATCGTGAAGAGCACGGTCGAGCTCGCCCACAACCTCAACATGCACATGATCGCCGAAGGCGTGGAGAACGAGGCGGTGCTCGGCCGCCTCCGGCAGTGGGACTGCGACCTGGTCCAGGGCTACCACCTCAGCCGCCCGCAACCCCCGGACCGCCTCACTCCCTGGCTCCTGCAACGACAGACCACGCAGAGCCCGACCCTGGCCCCCGCCCCGGCCCCGGCTCCGGCTGCGGCCCCGGTCACAGTCACGGCCATGCCGAACTGACCACGGACAGCACGACGTCGGTGGCGGGCCGAAGGCCCACCACCGACTGTCCGAGAGCGCCGAACTCATATGGTTCCGAGACTCACCTGCTGTCGAGACTCACACGGTTCTGGGGCTCACATGGTGTCGAGCGCGATGGCGATGTCGGTGACGTCCAGGGCGAAGAGGCCGGCGTTGGTCGAGGCACCGGTCAGCAGGTCGATGGTGTAGAGCGTCGGCTCTCCGCCGTACGGCGTGAGGGACGCGAACGCGGTCGCCGAGACCGTCTTGCCGCCGCTCAGGTCGCTGTAGATGTCGAGGCCGGCGTCGAGGCCGGCGTCGAAGCCCAGGCTGCCGGTCGCGACCAGGAAGCCCTGGTTGGCCGGCGACTGAATGACGACCTGGTCGGTGGCCGTGGCGATGTCGAAGAGCGTGGTGTTGGTGTCCGGGCTCAGGTCGTTGTTCGTATAGGCGGCGGCGGTGACCTGCCGGGTCGGCCCGGTCAGCGGGGGAGTGGTCAGGGTGGTGTCCTCCACCGTCGTGCCGTCGGCGAGGTTGTGGCGCAGGTTCTGGGCGTTGTCGCTGATCACCCGCAGCCGGTCGGCCGCGGGGTTGAAGTCCACCCCGAACTTCGTGCCGTACAGCGGGACGCTGAGCTGGGACACCTTCGTCACCACCCCGCTCGGGATGCCGATGGTGTAGATGCCGCCCTTCTCGCCGACGACATACAGCTTGCCGTCCTGCACCCGGAAGTCCAGCCCGATCGCGTAGGTGTCGCCGACCCACCCGGTGATGCGCATGACCCAGTCGTTCGTGCCGGGCTTGTTGGTCTGGAAGGAGAGCAGCCGCGAGCCGTCGATCGCGATGCCGTATGCCTGCAGGGCCGGGACGGCAGCGGCCGAACTGCTGTTCCCGCCACCCATGACGACCGTCGCCGTCGCGGCGATGAGCGCGGCCGCCGTGGCGAGCCCCTTCTTCATCCGTGCCCCCATTGATATTCCCCTTCTCGTTGCCTCGAACTGGCCGGGTTTCGGCCTCGATCGAAAGCTATGAGGGCGCACTGGACCCGCACTGAACGCGGACTGGAGGTCAGCGGTTCGTCGTCCCGGAGGCCTGCCGGCGGTCGATGACCCGGCGGAGCTCGTCGGCCTCCGGGGCCCCGATCTCGGTGTAGCGGCTCAGCGCCTGCTCCCGGTGCCGCCCGGCCGCTTCCGTCTCACCGAGCATCTCGGCCGCCCGGGCCAGCCCGGCGTGCGCCCGCGCCCACTCGTACCGGTCGCCGATCTCGATCGCCAGGGCGAGCGCCGCCAGGTGCTCGTGCCGGCCCGGCTCGGCGCGTCCGGTGCTGGTGAGGACCTCGCCGAGGCTGTTGGTCGCCCGGGTCTGGCCCGCCCGCTCACCGATCCGCTGGAAGATCTCGAGGGCCTCGCGCAGATAGACGGTGTCGCGGGTGACCGTGCCGAGGCCGTCGAGCGCCAGCGCCGTGCCGGCGCGTTCATTGGTACGCCGGAAGACCGCCAGCGCCTCGCGATGGCACCGGACCGCCCGCTGGCTGTCGCGCTGCCGCACCGCCACGTCGCCGAGGCTGACCAGGGCGTAGCCCTCGCCGACCGGGTCGTCGATGCGCCGGCAGATCCGGACGGCCTCGCTCAGGTAGGCCGACGCCTGCTCGTCGCGGCCCTGGCGCCGGTAGACCTGTCCGAGGTTGCCGAGCGCCCGCGCCTCGCCCGCGCCGTCGCCGGTGCGCCGGCACAGCGCCAGCGCCTCGTGCAGTCGTTCCGCGGCCGCGTCGTACCGGCCCTGCCACTGGTCCACGTGGCCGAGGTTGCCCAGCGCTCGTGCCTCCGCCGCGTGGTCGCCGCACCGCCGCGCCAGCTCGACCGCCCGCCGCAGCAGCTCGCCCGCCCGGTCGTAGTGGCCCTGCTGCACGTCCATGACCGCCACGTTGGTCAGCAACTGCGCCTCGGTGGCAGTGGCATCGGCCTGCCGGGCCGCCCGCAGCGCGTGCTCGTGCATGGCGACGGCTTCGGTGTAGTGGCCGCCGCTCTCCAGGTAGCGCAGCAGGGCGACGGTGAGCCGGATGGCGTGCGTGGGCCGGCCGTGGGTGGCCGCGTGGGCCACGAGGGCCGCCAGGTTGGCGCGTTCGCGGTCGAGCCAGGCCTGGGCGCCCGCGCCGTCGCCGACCGGTGGGATGGGCGACTCCGGCCGCCGTACCCGGGCCCTGCGGTGTTGTTCCGCCGGGTAGAGCGTGTCGATCGCCTCGGCCGCGGTGAACAACGCCGCGTCGAGGAGACGGACCAAGGCGGCGTCGCCGTCGCCGTCACCGGTCTCCGAGCCCAGATCCACCGCGTACGCCCGCAGCAGATCATGCAGGGTGAACCGGTCCGTGGCGGTGCGCTGCACCAGGTGGGCCCGGGCCAGCACCGCCAGCAACTCGCGGGCCTCGGTGACGTCGGTGCCCAGCAGCGCGGCAGCCGCGAACGCCTCCACGTCGGGGCCGGGGAACAGGCCGAGCAGCCGGAACGCGCGCGCCGCCGCCGGCGTGAGCTGCCGGCAAGACCACCAGAACACGGCGCGGACGTCGGTCTGCGGGTCGCCGCCGGCGTTCAGCAGCTCCAGCCGGCGGCCCTCGTCGGCGAGCTCGGCCACGAGTTCGCGCAGCGGCACGCCGGGTCGCCCGATCGCCAGCTCGGCGGCGACCCGCAGCGCCAGCGGCAGCCGGGCGCACCGGTCGATCAGGTCGGCGGCGGCCAGGGGATCGACGCGCACGCGGTCGCCGATCAGCCGGGTGATCAGGGTCAGCGCCTCGTCCCGGGGCAGCAGCGGGACGACGAGCCGCCGCGCGCCGTGCCGGGCGACCAGGCCGGGCAGGCTGTCCCGGCTGGTGACCACCACCGCGCAGGACGCCGTGCCCGGCAGCAGCGGCCGCACCTGGTCGACCGAGGCGGCGTTGTCCAGCACGACCAGCATGCGGCGGCCGTCCAGCAGGCTCCGGTACGCGGCGGCCCGTTCCTCCCGCGCGCCCGGGATGTCGCCGCCGGGCATCCCCAGCGCCCGCAGGAACCCGGCGAGCGCGTCCTCCGGCGTCACCGGCTGCTCGGTGTCGTAGCCGCGCAGGTTCACGTACAGCTGGCCGTCGGGGAACCGGGCCCGGACCCGGTGCGCCCAGCGCACCGCCAGCGCCGTCTTGCCGACGCCGGCCGTCCCGGACACCACCGAGATGGCCACGGCGGTGAGTTGCTCGCCGGCGTCCGCGACCAGCAGGTCCAGGGCGGCGAGTTCCTCGTCGCGCCCGGTGAAACCGGGCACGTCCGCGGGCAGCTGAGCGGGCGTCGGCCGCGCCGGGGCCACCGCGACGGGCGGCCCGGACGGCGCCGGGGCCGGGGCGGGCTCGCCGGGATCCCGCAGGACGGCGGCGTGGGCGGCGGACAACTCGGGGCCGGGGTCGACCCCCAGCTCGTCGGCGAGCCGCCGGCGGGTGTCGTGGAACGTCGCGAACGCCTTGGCCCGGCGGCCGGCCACGGCATAGGCGCGGATCAGCCGGGCCTGACCGGCCTCGTCGAGCGGCTGGGCCGCCGCGGCCTCCTCCAGGGCCAGCAGCCCCTCGGGAACCTCGCCCAGCGCGATCATGAGCTCGCCGTAGCGGCCCAGGGCGGCATGGCGCTCCTCGGTCAGCGCGATGACCTTCGGGTGCCCGGCCAGCAGCGGCACGTCCATCAGCGGAGCACCGTGCCACTGCCCGAGCGCCTCGGTGAACAGCCCGGCCGCGCCCCGCGCGTCCCCGCGCTGCTGGGCCGCGGCCGCCTCGGCGAGCAGCCGCCGGAAGCGGAGGAGGTCCAGATCGTCGGCCGACACGCGCAAGGCGTAGCCGTCGCCGATCCGTGGCAGGCGGGTGCTCTGCGAGCGCGACGTCCGCCCCGGCTCCAGCAGCCGGCGCAGATGCTTGATGTGGGTCTGAATGATGTTGGCCGCGGTCGGCGGCGGATGGTCACCCCAGAGGGCGTCGATCAGCTCGGGCCGCCCCAGCGGCTGCCCACCCGCCATGGCCAGCAGGCCGAGCACGGCGCGCCGGCCGGCCGACGTCAGCTCCACCGGTGCGCCGTCGAGCCACGCGCGGACCGGTCCCAGCACCTGAATCCGCACGCTCTCACCCCCGGGCAAGACAGTGTGCAGCCTGCGCCGTCCAGTCACCGTCCAGTCGGCATCCAGTACGGCGACCCACCCTGCTCCAGGAACCTTAGATTGATGCAATCTGATACCACAAGCACAGGAAAGGCCCATCGTGTCTCATCGATCCTTCGCCGTCGCCGCCGGTTTCGCCGCGTCCCTGCTCATGCCGGTGGCACCGGCCGCGGCCGCCGCGGATGAGGTCTGCAATATCGGGTATGTGACGAACGGCGACACCAGGTCCTTCACCGCGGGCATCGTCATCACCAACATCGGGCCGTCCACCCTCTACGGCTGGACGCTGAAGTTCTCGCTGCCGGCCGGGCAGACGTTCATCAACGGCTGGGAGGCCGACTTCAAGGTGGACGGGCAGGACGTGACCGGCACCAGCCTGCAGTACAACAAAGATGTGCAGCGGGGCGGGAGCGTGACTGTGGGGTTCAACGCGCACGGGAACGCCACCACGCCCGGTCCTGCGGAGTTCCGGGTCAACAACTACGTCTGCACGACGGGCTGACACGGCAGGCCGCCGGGGAGCCGGCTACGGGTACGGGTACGGATGCGGATGCGGATGCGGATGCCGTCGGAGCATAGACATCGGATCTTTTGTCTGTCAGCCTGGCGCGATGGCGCGCTTCATCCTCGAGTGGCGCCGCAGACATAGGACCAATGTTTCAGGAGTGCGCCCGTGGCTCTTCCTCATCCCAACCGTCGCCAGATCCTGCAGCTCGGTGGCGCCGTGACCCTGGCCGGCGTCCTGCCGGGAGTCTCGCCGACCCCGGCCGGCGCCGCGCCGGTGGGCCGCCGCGCACCCGGCGCCCATGAGCTCTGGTATCGCCTCCCGGCCCGGGACTGGCAGTCCCAGGCGCTGCCGATCGGCAACGGCCGGATCGGCGCCATGCTGTTCGGCCAGCCGGACGTCGAACGGATCCAGTTCAACGAGCAGAGCCTCTGGGGCGGGGTCAACAACTACGACAACGCGCTGGCCGGCAAGCCCGACGATGTTTTCGACACGAGCGTGACCGGCTTCGGTTCCTATCGGGCGTTCGGCGACGTGACGCTCACCTTCGCGGCCCGGCCCGGCATCAGCGCCCCCGGCGGTCCGTATGCGAGCTCCGCGACCGAGGGCGTGGACCGGACCGTCGACGGCGCGCCGGGCACCAAGTGGTGCATCGACGGCCCGCCGGCGGAGGTGATCTGGCAGGCGGCGCTCGCCACGCCCGCCGCCGTGTCGGTCTACCGGCTCACCAGCGCCAACGACGTGCCCGCCCGCGATCCGTACAAGTGGACTCTGCAGGGCTCGGCGGACGGTTCGGCCTGGACCACACTGGACAGCCGCACGCTCGACGGCCCGTTCTCCGACCGGTTCCAGACCAGGGAATTCACCTGCGCCAACAGCATCGCCTACGGCTTCTACCGGCTGGTGTTCATCCCCCGCCCGGGGGTGAGTCACTTCCAGGTGGCGGAGATCGCCTTTGCCGGGGTACGCCTCGACGCGCCGCAGTTCGTGTCGGTGTACTCGCCCTCCGGTCACGGCGACACCGGCGACGGGCGGGACATCGCGTGCAGTGTGGACGGCGCCGCGGCCAGCGTGTGGCGGGCGGTCAAGGCGACCGCCGGGGTCGTCTGGCAGGCCGATCTGCCGTCCGCCGCGACGGTCGCCGCCTACAGCCTCACGGCCGCGCCGGACACCCCCGGGGAGGACCCCGGCTCGTGGACTCTCGAGGGCAGCGCGGACGGCCAGCGGTGGACCCTGCTCGACGAGCGCACCGCCGAGCCGGCCCTCGGCCGCGGCGAACGGCGGATCTGCGAGGTCGGCGCGCCGTCGGCGTACACCGGGTACCGGCTCACCCTGCGCCCCCGGCGCGGCTCCTCGGCCCTCCGGGTCGCCGGGGTGCGCCTGACCGGTGCCGGGTTCGACACCGCCGACCTGCCCGCGACGGTCGAATACCGGCGCGCGCTCGACATCGAGTCCGGGGTGCACGCCACCGGCTTCGGCACCACCGGCAAGCGGGTGCGGCGCGAGGCCTTCGCCAGCCGCGCCGCCGACCTGCTCGTGCTGCGCTACGAGGCGGACAGCCGCGGGGCGCTCGACTGCGACATCGCCCTGACCTCCGCGCAGGAGGCCACCCCGACCGCCGACGCGACGGCGCGGACCGTCGGGTTCGGCGGCGCGATGGCCAACGGCCTGCGCCACGCCGCCGTCCTGCGGGTGGCCGAGACCGACGGCACGGTCACGGCCGTGGGCACCAAATTGCGGGTACGGTCGGCGACCCGGCTGACGCTGCTGCTGGACGCCCGCACCGACTACCGGCTCGACGCGGCCGCGAACTGGCGCGGGGCTGACCCCGTACCGGTGATCCGGAAGGCGCTCGCCGCCGCCGCGAAGCGGTCCTATCCGGCGCTGCGCAAGGCGCACGTCGCCGAGAGCACCGCCGTGGCCCGGCGGGTCCGGGTCGACTGGGGACGGTCCGGGAGCGCGGTCACCGCGCTGCCGACCGACGCCCGGCTGGCCCGCTACCGGGCCGGCGGGGCGGACCCCGGGCTGGAGCAGATCATGTTCGTGCTCGGCCGCTACCTGCTGCACGGCTCGTCCCGGCCGGGCGGCCTGCCCGCCAACCTGCAGGGTCTGTGGAACGACAGCAACCAGCCGGCGTGGGGATCGGACTACCACACGAACATCAACGTGCAGATGAACTACTGGGCGGCCGAGACCACCGACCTGCCCGAGAGTCACGAGGCCCTCGTCGAGTTCGTCCGCCAGGTGGCGGTCCCGAGCCGGATCGCGACCCGCAACGCCTTCGGCGCCGGCACCCGCGGCTGGACCGCGCGCACGAGCCAGAGCATCTTCGGCGGCAACGGCTGGGAGTGGAACACGGTCGCCAGCGCCTGGTACGCCCAACACCTCTACGAGCACTGGGCGTTCACCCAGGACCGCGGTTACCTGCGGAAGGTGGCCCACCCGATGATCAAGGAGATCTGCCAGTTCTGGCAGGACCGCTTGATCACCGACGCCGACGGCCGGCTCGTCGCGCCGGCCGGCTGGTCACCCGAGCACGGTCCCCGCGAGGACGGCGTCATGTACGACCAGCAGATCATCTGGGATTTGTTCCAGAACTACCTCGACTGCGAGGACGTGCTGCACGCGGACCCCGCCTACCGGGCCACCGTGGCCGGCCTCCAGGCCCGGCTCGCCCCCAACCGGATCGGCGAGTGGGGACAGCTCCAGGAATGGCAGACCGACCGGGACGACCCGAACGACATCCACCGGCACACCTCGCACCTGTTCGCCGTCTACCCCGGCCGGCAGATCACCACGCAGCAGTCCCCGGAGCTGGCAGCGGCCGCCCTCGTCTCGCTCAAGGCCCGCTGCGGCGAACGCGCCGGAACCCCGTTCACCGAGGACGCCGTCTCCGGCGACAGCCGCCGATCCTGGACCTGGCCCTGGCGGGCCGCGCTGTTCGCCCGCCTCGCCGACCCGGAACGCGCCCGCTACATGCTGCGCGGCCTGCTGCGATACAACACCCTGCCGAACCTGTTCTGCGACCACCCACCGTTCCAGATGGACGGTAACTTCGGCGTCACCGCCGCGATCGCCGAGATGCTGCTGCAAAGCCACCGAAAGGTCATCCACCTGCTGCCCGCCCTGCCCGCGGAATGGGCCGACGGCTCGTTCAGCGGCCTGCGAGCCCGGGGCGGCTACGCGGTCAGCTGCACCTGGCACGCCGGCCGCGTCACGGACTATGCGGTGGTCGCCGACCGGGCAACCACCCGGGCAACGGTCCTGGTCCGGGTCAACGGCCACGACGTACGAATCCGACCCGAACGCCCGCGCGGGCACACCGCACGCTGATCGTCAGCGAGTCCGTGCCGGCGTGGGTGTACCGCGCGCTGATTGTCAGCGGGTTTGTGTCGGCGTGGGTGTGTCGCGCGGTGATTGTCTGCGGGTTTGCGCTGGCCTGTATGCCCGCGTGGGTATGCCGCACGCCGATCGCCAGCGAGTCCGTGCCGGCGCCTTGCCGGTGCGGGCTCGCTGACGGCGGTCACAGCCGCAGGGCGCCGACCTCCGCCGGGGTGGCCGGGCAGCATGGTCGCCACGGCGCCGTGGCCGACCTGGTCAGAGCGGGGCATCGCATCGGTGTCCCGCTCTGACCGTCAGTGCGTGGTGGTCTGCTCGGGCATCACGGAGGAATGGTGGTTGACGATCAGCCACTTGCCGCGGCGCAGCTCGTACACGAAGGTGTAGCGGGCCTCCACCTGCTGCTTCTTCCCGTCCTGGGTGAGCGTGAAGACGTAGACGCCGGTGTCGATGGCGGTGGTCAGGTCGAGCAGGTCGATGGTGGACTGTTTGATCTCACCCTGCGGCTTGTTGCGCAGGAAGTGGGTGAAATAGTCGACGATCCCGGCGCGGTCGGTGCGCACCCGGTTCGACACCGTCGGCAGCAGCACGGCATCGGGGGCGTACCGGTCGGCGACCTTCCGCGGGTCGCCGGTGGCCAGTGCGGCGTTCCATTCGGTGAACAGGCGCGCGATCATCCTGGTGACCGGCTGGTCGGGGCCGCGGACGGCTTGCACGGCCGCTTGCCGAGCGGCCGTCGACTCGGCGGCCGGCGAGGCGGCACACGCCCCGGTTCCCGCGGTCAGCGCGGCGCCCAACCCCGCGATGGTGGCGATCCTGGCTATGCGTCGCATGTGCCGACTCCTTCTCGGTAGGGCTCTCCGGGTTGTCGATCTGGCACCACCCACTATCTGGGTCGGTTGTGCAGCGGCCGGACAACGCGGATCCAGGAGATGGACAGGATTCGGCCAGGAAACTCAGACCCCGCCGGCGGGCGTCACTTCATCGCGGGCGGTTCGGGACGCCGTACCTGGTAGCTGGTGCTCGCGTCGCGATAGAGGATCCCGCTGCCGGCTTTGGCGACCCGTAGTTCCAGATGGAGCGGTTGGGTCGTGTCCGGGGCCTCGAAGGTGAGGTCGAGCCGCCGCTGCCCGCCCGGCGGGATCCGCGGGGTGAGGACTCCGCCGTCGACGGCCTTGCCGGTGGGGGAGCCCGCGCGCAGGGTCCACGTCACAGTCAGCCGGTCGCCGGCGAAGGTGTCGTTGAAGGCGGTCAGCGTGCGGGTGTTGGTGCCGGGGGTGATGTTCGCCGGTGTGGTCGGCCAGCGGCCGGTCGGGTCGGAGAGTTTGTTGGCGTTCCAGAATGCGGAGTCGATGACCGCGACCGGGTTGAACGCCTGCCGGATCAGGGTCAGCGTCGGGTTCGTCCACGGATCCGGCAGGTTGTCCTCGCCGTAGATCGGATGTGGGCCCTCGGGGTAGCCGATCTCGAGCTTCATGTCGGTGCGCTTGACGCCCGGGATGATGGACGCCCAGGCGGACAGCAGCGCGTACGGGCGGGCCTCCGAGGCGCCCTGCTCACGCATCCGCATCGTGGCGGTGCCGAACCACGTCATGCCCTGCGGGGTGCTGTCCGCCGACCAGATGAACTCGCCCTGGCCGCGGGGTTTGGCCGCGGGCGCGGCGCAGATGCTCTCGCTGTACTGGGCGAACGAGAAGCCGTCGTAGTGGCAGAAGACGGTGTAGTCGTCGTGGGGCAGGTCCTCGGAGTCGCCGTCGGTGCTGATCGGGCGGGTGGTGTCGTGGCGCCGCACCGTCGCGTGGAGCGCCTCGTCGAATTCGGGGCCGGCGCCGGGGTTGACGAAGAACGGGACCCGGGGCTCGTTGGCCTGGCTCCAGCGCAGCACGGAGGCGTGGTGGCGGTCGCGGAGCACGAGGTCGGCCGCGTGCTTGAGCATGTTGTCGCGGCCGGTGATGAAGTTCTGGCGGTTGTTGGAGCCGCGGATGGCGGTCTCATCCATGATCATCAGGCCGAGCTCGTCGGTGACGTCCAGCATGTACGGGGTCGCCGGGATCTGGTGGATGCGAACGCCGCTGTAGTTCAGGCGCAGGTAGTTGTCGACCGCCTTGGGCCAGCCCGCGTTGCCGCGTGCGGGACGCAGGAAACCGGGGAAGGTGTCGTAGGCGTCGCTGCGGCCGTGATAGTCGATGTTGTCGTAGTTGGCGCCCTGCAGGCTGTCCCCGCGGAAGTTCACCCGGGTGCCGTTGAGCTCGAAGTGATCGCCGGCCTGGGCGATCTCGCGGAATCCGAAGCGGACGTGGTAGCCGGACGCCGCCACCCCGGGCCCGGAACTGAGCCGCAGGTCCAGGTTGTGCAGCTGGGCGCGGTAGCCGGCGCGGTAGGGCACATTGGGATACCAGTAGGACGCCGCCGGCGCGCGCCAGGTCGCCGGGCCGACCCGGACGACGATCGTCTTGCCCGCGGGGATCCGCACCCGTTGCGCGGGCAGGTCCGGATAGCGCCAGCCGGCGTGGTTCCAGGAGCTGAGCGCGGTGTCCAAGGTGGCCACCCGGGCCTGGCGGGTGTTGTTGGTGACGGTGACGTCGTAGCTGAGCTCGCGGTCGCGCACCGAGGTGCGCACCACGGCGTCGGCGATGTGGACGCCGGGAAACACCTGCAACGCGGCCGAGCGGAAGATGCCCTGCGCGACGTCGTCGGACCACGACGCGCCCTCGGGTACGGCGTACCGGCCGTCCGGGCCCACCAGGGCCTTGCGGCCCTCGACCAGCAGGGTGATGTCGTAGTCGCGGCCCGGGGTGACGAAGTCACTGATGTCGAAGACCGACGACGTGTACGAGGTCACCTGGCTGGCGACCTCGCGGCCGCCGACCCAGAGGGTGGCCCGGTGGTTGATGGCGCCGAAGTCCAGCTTGGTGACCTGCGGGCCGGGCACGGCGGGAACGCTGATCCTGCGGTGGTACTCCGCCCGGGACAGGTCGGTGAAGCCCTGCTTGAGCCATCCGCCGCCGGGCACCTGGATGGTGGTCGCGGGTGCGCCGGCCGGTGAGCTCGTACAGGTCATAGGTCCCGTGGTGGTCCCGAACCGGCCTCCTCCGACACAGACGGTGTCGGTCAACGGGGTGAAGCCCCAGCGACCGGCCAGGTTCACCTGGCGCAGCGGCTCCGCGCCGGAGACCCCGTCGAGATAGGGGGCGTCGAACGTGGGCGCCGCGGTCGAGGCCGGCGGTCGCGCAGGGCCGGCGGCGGGCGCGGGGCTCGCCGCCGTGGTCAGGGCGGCGCCGGTCAGCGCGAGCGCCAGGGCGAAGGCCGCTGGGCCTCGCCGCCGGAGGAGGGGGTGGGGGTGGCTCGTCATGCGGGTCTCCCGGGAGGAGATGTGAGCGTTAACAGTGGCGTAACCCTAGAAACGTCCCGGTGACCCCGTCAATCCCTACTCGTAGTAAATTTTCGCCGCGCCGGTAAGCTCGGCGTGTGACGTCCAGCCCGGTGGCCCGCGGGCCGTACGCCAAAGGTGTCGCCCGCAAGCGGGAGATCCTCGCCATCGCGCTCGAAGTGCTCGCGAATGACGGCCTCCGCCGCTCGACCCTCGACGAGATCGCCCAGCGGGCCGGGGTGAGCCGCCAGGGCCTACTGCACTACTTCGGCTCGCGGGAGGGTCTCCTGATCGCCGTGCTCGAAGCTCGCGACGCCGACGACATCGCCGCGGCCGCCGGCACCGGCCGGCCGGCGGACACCATGGCGGACGCCCTGGAACGGATGGTCGTGCGCACCACCGAGTCGCCGGGCCTCACCCGGCTCTACACGACGCTCGCGGCCGAGGCGACCGATCCCGACCATTTCGCGCACGCGTTCTTCCGCGACCGCTACGGCCGGGTACGCATCATGATCCGCGACGGTGTCCGCGGCGAACAGGCCGCCGGGCGCGTGGATCAGTCCATCGACCCCGAGGCGGCGAGCTACCAGATCCTGGCGGTGCTGGACGGACTGCAGTTGCAGTGGCTGCTCGACCCGCGCCTCGACACGCGGCTGTCCATGCGCGCCGCGGTCGAGGCCCTGCTGCCGACCGGACCCGGGCCAGGAGGAAGGCTCAGCTAGCACGGCAGCCGCCATTCGTGATCATGGCTGGTGTGGGCTGCTGGTGTGGGCTGCTGGTGTGGGCTGCTGGTGTGGGCTGCTGGTGTGGGCTGCTGGTGTGGGCTATTGGAGTGGCTATTGGCGGCGGTGGAAAGTGTTTCGCTGGGGGCGGCGTTCGGGGTCGATGGTCGCTGGTGGGAGGAATTCGGGGTGTCCGTCGGGGCCGAGACGGGCTTGCCAGCCGCTGTCGTTGTGCAGGAGCCGGTGGTGTCGGCGGCAGATGAGGCAGGCGTTGGTCAGGGTGGTGGTGCCGCCGTCGGCCCAGGGGATGAGGTGGTGGCCTTCAGCCCACCGGGCAGGCCGGTCACAGTGGGGAAAGCAGCAGCCGCCGTCGCGCAGAATCAGGGCCCGGCGCAGCGGGCCGGTGAACAGGCGCCGGGCGCGGCCGAGGTCGAGGACTTGGCTGTCGCCGCCGAGGACGGCGGGCAGGATGTGGGCGTCGCAGGCGTAGCGTCGGGCTTCGGCGGCGCTGATCGGGGCTCCGGTGTCCAGCCAACCCACCCTGTTTCCGACGCTGGCCTGACCGTGCGGGCCGGTGCCGGCCTGGCCCTGCGGGGCGACGCCGGCCTGACTGTGCGAGGCGGCACTGGCCTGGCCATGCGACGCGGCACCGGCCTGACCATGCGACGCGGCACCGGCCTGACCATGCGACGCGGCACCGGCCTGACCATGCGACGCGGCACCGGCCTGACCATGCGACGCGGCACCGGCCTGACCATGCGACGCGGCACCGGCCTGACCATGCGACGCGGCACCGGCCTGACCGTGCGGGCCGGTGCTGATGCGGGTGTTCGGTCGGGGAGCCTGGCCACGGGCCTGACTGCCGTTGGTGGTGGTGTTGGCGGCGGCTGGCTCGACCTTCGCGGCTGGCTCGGCGTTCGTGGACGGCTCGGCCTTCGCGGATGGCTCGGCGTTCGTGGGTGGCTCGGCGTTCGCGGCTGGCTCGGCGTTCGTGGGTGGCTCGACCTTCGCGGCTGGCTCGGCGTTCGTGGGTGGCTCGGCGTTCGCGGGCCGTTCGGCTGGCCAGAGTTGGTCGGTCAGGGTGGCGAATGGGACCGTGACGACTACCTGTGCCGGGTCACCACCCTGGCTGGGCAGGCCCGCGCCGTCGCGTAGCGCACCCGTGCACACATCCACCAACGCGTCCGCCCGCCGCTGCGCAGGGCTGCGCGCCCCGGCCGGGTCCCGCCGGGGATGACACAACGGATCCAGGGCAGCAGTGACCGTGGCCGCACCAGACGTGTCGAGGAAACCAGACAACCGGACCTGACCATTACCCAGCGGGCTGAGGGTGAACCCCCGCCGGCAACGCGCCCGGGCCTCCTCCCGGTCCAGGCGATCCGCTTCCCGCCGCTCGGCGACCTGCGGGGCGACATGAGCCAGGATCCGCGCCCCCAGCCTGCCCAGACTCACCGAGTCGAAAACACCCGCCTGCTCGACCAGCGCGGCCTCGGCCTCCTCAGTGACCTCCCGCCCCAGATCAGCCGGGAAATCCGTGATCATGGCCGCGATGGCCGTGGCCTGCTCAGCGGACACCGCGCCCGCACAGACCGCGTCGTCCAGCACCGGCCGCGCGTGCAACGCTCGCGCGAGGGCGACCAGCCCGGCAGCGACGCCGGGACTGACCCGCAACCGCTGGCGTAACCACACCAGGGTGCTGGTCGCGGCGTGTGCCCGCGGCACACCCCGCGACTGCGCCTGCCAGACCAGATGCGCGGTCACCGCGGTCAACTGCTGCACCGCCGCCCAGACCTGCTCCAAGCAGCCGACCAGATCCCCGTCCGCGACAGCCCAGGCCGGGGCTGTCGCACACACGGCAGCCGCACGACGGGCTTCGGAGACCAGTTCCAGCACCCGACCAATCTGGCACAGACAAACGACAGGATGAGAGGCCTGTGGATAACCCCGCGGACCACCCAACCCCGCGCCGACGACACCCGCCGGATCTACTCACTCCGGATGTGCTCACTCCGGACCTACCCACCCGGACGCGATGCGACGGCTACCCGGGCGAGGAGCGGGATCCCCCGAAGCCCTTCGGGCCGTCAACAGCCAGATCGATCTCAACCAACACCGAAGTCCGGGGGCCGGCACACCGCCTCAACCCCGGCCCCGGCGCACTGCACGAGACCTTCCGAGAAGGCAGGGCGGTACGGCGGTGAACATCGGCGCGGTCGCCGGCGCCGTGCCGGTGGACGTGCACCGGATGATGGACCAGCAGTTGCGGCTGATCGGCTCGGCGTGGCTCACCTCCGGCGAGGGCCAGACGATGGCCGACATGGCCGGCGCCGGCCTGCTCGACCTGAGCGCACTGGAGCACCACGTCTACCCGCTCGCAGAGATCAACGAGGCCATCAGCGGCATCGCGCAGCGCAACGGCGGCTTCAGCAACTTCATCATCAGCCCGGTGGCCTAGTCCGGACCGGCCCGCGTACCCGAAGGAGATCGTGATGCACGCAGCGCGCGCCGGCCGGCCGATCCGCTGGACCTCGTCGAGATCGACAGCCTGCTGACCGCCGACGAGCGGGCCGTCCGGGACGCCGGCCGGTCCTTCTGCGACCGTCGCGTCGAGCCGCACATCGCGGAGTGGTTCGAACAGGGGGAGATCGAGGACATCCGCGGGCTCACCAAGGAACTCGGCGACCTCGGCGTGCTGGGCATGCACCTGGAAGGCTACGGCTGCGCGGGGATGAGCGCCGTCGAGTACGGCCTGGCCTGCCTGGAGCTGGAGGCTACCGACTCCGGCGTGCGGTCGCTGGTGTCCGTGCAGGGTTCGCTGGCCATGTTCGCGATCTGGGCGTTCGGGTCGGAGGAGCAGAAACAGCAGTGGCTGCCCGTGCTGGCGGCGGGGACCGCGATCGGTTGCTTCGGGCTCACCGCGCCCGACGCCGGCTACGATCCCGGCAGCATGCGGACGGCGGCCCGCCGCGACGGCGACCACTGGGTGCTCGACGGGCGCAAGATGTGGATCACCAATGGGTTGGTCGCCGACGTCGCGGTGGTCTGGGCGCGCACCGAGGACGGCGTCCGCGGCTTCGTGGTCCCCACCGGCACCCCGGGCTTCTCGGCACCCGTGATCAAGCACAAGATGTCGCTGCGGGCGTCGGTCACCAGCGAACTCGTCCTCGACGCGGTGCGGCTGCCGGGCACCGCGGTGCTGCCGGAGGTGGGTGCGCGGGCTGCGGGGGCCGCTGTCCTGCCTCAACGAAGCGCGGTACGGCATCGCCTGGGGCGCGATGGGTGCCGCCCGCTCGGCGTTCCGGGCGGCGCTGAGCTACGCCGGAGACCGGGTCCAGTTCGGCCGCCCGGTCAGCGGTTTCCAGCTCACCCAGGCCAAGCTCGCCGACATGGCGCTCGAACTGGCCAAGGGCACGCTGCTGGCGTTGCACCTCGGCCGGGCCAAGGACGACCGGGGGCTGCGGGCCGAGCAGGTCAGCATCGGCAAGCTGAACAACACCCGGGCGGCGCTGGACATCTGCCGTACCGCTCGCACCATTCTCGGCGCGAACGGCATCTCACTGGAATACCCGGTGATCCGGCACGCCAACAACCTGGAATGCACACCCTGGTGATCGGCCAGACCCTGGCGGGCATCCAGGCCTTCCGGTGATGCCGGTCGGCCGGCGATGTGGTGGTCGGGGCCCGCTGGCTGGCGGCCGGCTTGCCTCGACTGCAGTACATCGACGCCCGAGACCTGGCGACCTGGCTGCTCGACGCGGCGGAGCAAGGCCGCCAGGGCGCCCTCAGCGGCTCGCGTACCGGACCTCGTGCACCGTCACGGCGCCCGACAGCGCCTGCAGGCCGATCACGCGCCCGGTGAAGCCACCGGCGACCTCGGTCGAGAGGTAGCGGCCGTCGAACGCGGTGAGGCGGCGGTAGCCCGCACCCGACCCGACGCCGAGCTCGATGTCGTCCGGGCCGTCGAAAGTCGGGGACCGGGACGCCAGGTGGAGGGTGACCGGTCCCGGCTCGATCGTGGCGGAGACGATCTCGTTCTCCAGCGGGCCGATGGCCAGCCGGGCGCCGATCCGGTCCGGTTCGACGTCCAGCGCGCACCAGTGCCGCTCGTCGACGCGCAGCAGCAGCCGGAAGGCGCCGTCGCCCACGCTCACCGTCGCGCTGAAGGACCAGGCGGGGTCGTACGCTCGCACGGCCAGGATGCCGCTTTGGCCACCGTCGGCCGTGCCCGCCAGCAGGCGGAGGGCGCCGGCATGGTCGCGTCCGGTGAACTCGGCCGGCGCGGCGTTCGGCGACACCCAGCGGGGATGCGGGGCGGCGGACCGGAAGTCGTCGGCGAAGGAGTGGTCGCCCGGCGTGGTCTCGAAGTGGGACTCGTCGAACGCCGGCCAGCCGTCCACCCAGTCGACGCCGGCGAGGAAGGTCTCGCGCCCGTTGACGTGGAAGCCCGGCGTAGTGCCGCGGGGGCGGGTGCCGAGGTAGACGGCGGCCCACTCGCCGTCCGGGCGTTCGACGAGGTCGGCGTGGCCGGTGTTCTGCACCGGGTGCCCGGTGCTGCGGTGGCTGAAGACCGGGTTGTGCGGCGCGCTCTCGAAGGGACCCGTGATGCTGCGTGAGCGTGCCACGGCGACGCAGTGGCCTCGTTCGGTGCCGCCCTCGGCGATCATCAGATACCACCAGCCGTCCCGGCGATAGAGGTGCGGTGCCTCCGGCCAGGCGAGGCCGGTGCCCGCCCAGACCGTACGCGGGGCTTCGAGGAGCACTCCCTTCTCCGGGTCCGCGGCGGCCTGGACGATCCTCGCCGGGTTGCCCGAGTGCCAGGTCACGTAGCACTGCCCGGCCTCGTCCCAGGCGATGTCGGGGTCGATGCCCGCCGCTCCGTCGAGGAAGACCGGATCCGACCACGGCCCGTGGGGATCGTCGGCCGTCACGATCAGATGTCCCCGGTCGTGCGAGACGTTCGTGGTGATCAGCCAGAACGGCCCGTCGTGATGGCGCAGGGTGGGTGCGTAGATGCCGCGGCTGCCGGCCTCGGCGCCGGGTGCGAGCTGGCTCGCCCGGGTGAGGGCGTTCCCGATCTGCGTCCAGTGCACCAGGTCGTGGCTGTGGAACACCGGGACGCCGGGGAAGTACTCGAACGACGACGTGGCCAGGTAGTAGTCGTCGCCGGCCCGGCAGATGCTGGGATCGGGATGGAAGCCGGGGATGACGGGCCAGGCGTTCGGGACGGTCATTTGACTCCTGTCAGGGCGATGCCCTGGGTGAAGTAGCGCTGGAGCGCGACGAAGAGGGCGAGTACGGGCGTGATGACGAGTACCGAGCCGGCCAGGAGCACGCCGTAGTTGGTCGCGTTCTGACCCGTGGAGTAGAGCGAGAGCGCCACCGGGAGGGTGTACATGTCCTCGGTCTGAGCGACGACGAGCGGCCAGAGGAAGTTGTTCCACGACCCGAGGAAGGTCAGGATCGCGAGGGTGGCCAGGGGAGCGCCGCAGAGCGGCAGCACGATCCGCGCGAAGATGCGGATCTCGCCCGCGCCGTCGATGCGGGCCGCCTCGATGAGCGCGTCCGGGATGCCCATGATGAACTGCCGCATCAGGAACACGCCGAGCGGCCCCGCCAGGAACGGCAGGATCAGCGCGGGATAGGTGCTGACCAGGCCGAGCTTGCTGACCACCACGAAGAGCGGCACGAAGGTCACCAGGCCGGGGACCATGAGGGTCAGCAGGACCAGGGCGAAGAGCAGCCGCTTGCCCACGAAGTCGAGCTTGGCCAGGGCGTAGCCGACCATCGAGCAGAACAGCATGTTGCCGAGCACCGTGAACCCGGCGACCACGACGCTGTTCAGGAAGAACTGTCCGATGTGGAGATCGCCGAACCAGGCCGCGAAGTTGTCCATGGTCGGTGCCCGCGGCCACCAGGTCGGCGGCCGGCGCAGCAGCTCTCCCTGCGTCTTGACCGAGCCGAGGAGCATCCACCCGAACGGCGTGAGCGTCGCACCGACGCCGAGCGTCAGGACGAGGTAGGTCAGTAGTCGGCCGGGTCTCTTGGTGAGGGTAGTCATGGCGAATCAGTCCTTGGAGCGGAAGGCGCGGAACTGGACGATGCTCAGCAGGGCGATGACGACGAACAGCACGTAGCTGGCGGCGGAGGCCAGGCCGTAGTCGCCGAAGCCGAACTGCTTGTAGGTGAAGTAGCCGATGGACAGCGTCGAGTCGAGCGGCCCACCCTGGGTCATCACGAACGGCTCCTCGAAGAACTGCAGGTAGCCCACGGAGAGCAGCACCGCGCCGAGCAGCAGGGTGGGGCGCAGCATGGGCAGCGTGACCCGGAAGAACCGCTGCCGGCTCGACGCGCCGTCCACCTCGGCCGCCTCGAGGATCTCCTGGGGGACGGTCTGCAGCCCGGCCAGGAAGATGATCATGAGGGTGCCCATGTTCCGCCAGACCGCCATCAGGATCATGGCGGGCATCGCCCAGGCGGTGTCCTGGAGCCAGTCCGGCCCACTGATGCCGACCCAGCCGAGGACGGTGTTGAGCAGCCCTTCCGGCCGCAGGATGAACTTCCACACGACGGCCACCGCGACGACGCTGGTGACCACCGGCGCGTAGTAGCCGACCCGGAAGGCGGTCCGGAAGCGCGTGATGCCGCTGTTGAGCGCGACCGCGAGGGCGAGCGCGACGATCATGGTGAGCGGAATCCCGACGGCGACGAAGTAGAGCGTGTTCAGCATCGCCCGGATGAACTGCGGGTTCGAGAACAGGCTCCGGTACTGCTCCAGGCCGACCGCGTTGACCGCGAGGGGGTTGGTGATGTCCCGGTTGGTCAGGTCGGTGAACGACGCCAGCAGCGACGTCACCAGCGGGAACACCATGAAGACCGCGAAGATCGCGACGAACGGCAGGGCGAACGCGTACGCGACCAGAGTGGTCTGTCGCCGTTTGGTGACGGCCACGGCTACTTCGGGCCGGTGCCGAGCGAGTCGGCGGTCGACTGGACTTCCTTCATGGCCTGTGCGGGATCCTTACCGCTCTTCATGATCTGCTCCAGCTGGGTGTCGGCGGCGGCCGAGATCTGCGGCCAGGTGGTCAGCGCCGGCGCGGTCTTGACGCTCTGCATCTGCTTGCCGAAGACGGAGACCTTCGGGTCGTTCGCCAGGACGGGGTCCGTCCATGCGCTCTGCTGCGCGGGCAGGTCCTTGGTGGCATTGAAGAAGGCGACCTGGGTCTTCGGGTCGGCGAGCCAGCGGATCAGCTTCCAGGCCGCGTCCGGGTTCTTGGCGTTCTTGAAGACCGCGAGGTTGGCACCCGCGGCGAAGGAGGTCGAGGTGCCCTGCGGCGGGGCCGGCATGGGGGCCAGGGCGAACTTCTCGGCGAAGCCCGCACCGCCGGCCTTGCTGATCTGGCCGATGTCCCACGGGCCGCTGATCATCATGGGCACGCTGCCGTTGACGAAGGCGGACGCCCCGGCATCCGGCGCGTTGTCGGGGCTCTTGTTGGCGATTCCCTCGTCGAAGAAGCTCTTCAGGTATCGCAGCGCCTCGACCGTCTCCGGGGTGTCGAGGGTCCACTTCGTCTGGTCCGCGTTCATCACCTCGGCGCCGTTCGACCAGGCGAACGGCAGGCTGCTCAGAAACGAGTTCCAGCCGCCGAGCGGCAGGCCCACCCCGTACTTCGCGCCCGCCTTCTGCTGCATCGCCTTCGCGAGTTCCTTGAAGCCGTCCCAGGTGGTCGGGAAGGTGGTGTGTCCGGCCTTCCTCATGAGGTCGGTCCGGTAGAAGATGACCCGGGTCTCCGCGTACCAGGGCACGCCGTACCGCGCCCCGCCGATGTCGGTCGAGGCGACGTTCGCGGGGAACATCCCGGAGGTGTCGAGCTCGGCCGGGGTAGCGCGCAGGGCGTTCGCGAAGGTCGGCATCCAGTCGGTGCCGAGCATGCCGATGTCCGGCGTGGTGCCGCCGGCGATCGCCGTCTGATACTTGCTCTGCGCGTTGTCCCACGGCACGGCGGTGACTTCCACGGTGACGCCGGGATTCTGGTCCTTGAAGTCCTTGAGGAAGCCGGTGAGCGCCTCGCCCTCCGTGCCCTGAGCCCAGACGGTGACGGTCCCGGTCGCGGGTCCGGCGGAGATGGTGTCCGCGGATTCCCGCGCCGGGGCCTCGTCGCTGCGGCCGCATGCGCCGAGGAGGAGCACCGAGGCAGCGGCCACCGCGGTCAGGGACATGAGTCTTCGGTCCATGGTCTGTCCTGTCTGTCAGGCCGGTAACGTAGCCGAAATCTAAGCGCATAACATTTTTCCCGCAAGGGCCTGGCGGGCGTGTTTTTGCTGCGCGGGGCGGTCCCGGGGGTGGCTACTGCGATCGGTCGGGCGGGCAGCCGCAACTCGAACCGGGCACGAAGGTGCTGGGCAGGTACTCGTACTCCGCGTCGAATTTGTCCGACTTGTTGAGGATGCCGGCGAGGAGCCGCACCGCGGTGCGGCCGACCTCCTCCATCGGCTGCCGGACGGTCGTCAGCCGGGGCGTGGCGAAGCGGCCCGCGACCGTGCCGTCGAACCCGGTGACCGCGACCCGGGCCGGCACCTCGACCCCGGCGGCGACGAGGGTATCGATGGCCACCAGCGCCTCCTGGTCGGTGGCGCAGACGAACGCCTGGGGCAGCGCACCCGCCTCGAGGCGCTGCCGCACGGCGGCGGCCGTGCTCGCGTCGTCGCCCGGGTGGCTGCGCACCGGCTCGGGCACCGGGAGCCCGGCCGCTGCCAGGGCGTCGGAGAACCCCTCGTAGCGCGCCACGAACTCGGGAGTGCCCAGCTCGCCCAGGTAGATCGGCCGGTCGACGCCGTGCACCTCGATCAGGTGCTCGGTGAGCTGCCGCATGCCGGTGCGATTGTCCACGAGCACGGTGTGCACGCCCTCGTGCCGCACCTCGCCGCCCAGTTCCACGACCGGGATCCGCTTCGACACCTGGGCGACCGCCTCGGGCGGAACCGAGCCGGCGAAGGCGATGAGCCCGTCCACCCGGCCCGCGATGTCGATCACGTCGGGCAGGTGTCCGGGGTTGTGCCCCGCTCCGAGCATCAACGCCCAGCCGCGCCGCCGGCACTCCAACTGCACGCCGCGCTGCACCTCGTCCACGTAGAGCGGGAAGCGGCGGATATCGGTTTCGGCGGCGGCGCCCAACCTGTTGTCCGGCACGGCGGGCACCGAATCCAGCAGGTAGTCGAACGAATAGAGCCCGATCGCGCCCGTCCTGCCCTTCGCGAGACCGCGGGCGTTCGCGCTCGGCACATAGCCGAGGGCGTCGGCGGCGGCCAGGACGGCATCGAGGGTCGACTTCTTGACCCGTTCCGGCTGGGTGAAGGAGAAGGAAACCGTGGCGATCGAGACCCCGGCGCGCGCCGCGACGTCATACACGGTGGGCCGTCGTCGTATCAACGCTTCTTCCGATCCTGCCGGGGCGAGGTGGCCGCCAGTCTAATCGGGGTAACACCGGGGCCGATGACAGGCATGGCCACAATCCATTTCCGCGGCCGGCGACAAGTACCGGCGCGCCAGCCTCTACGTCTCCCAGGCCGAGCGCCCCCAGGCACCCGGCTGGGCCGGCCGCGACGCCGCCTACCGGCGCTCGATCGACCTGCTGCTCAGGGCGACCCGCAGGCCCGGCCGGAGATCGACCCGGACCGGATCGGCATCGTCGGCTGGTCGCTGGGCGAGCGGATCACCGTGCCCTTCACCGATCACGCACGGGGTCAACGACCGCCAGATCCCGGTCCGATACGCCGGGCGGAGCTCCGCGCAGGCGGTCAACAGCCCCGGCGCGAGCTGAGCGTCTGCTCCGTGGAGGAGGGCGGTGCCGAACACAACAGCATCGACAATCTGCCGAGACCAGCTAGCCGGAAAGCAATTTCAAAATCAATTTCCAGGGGTACGGGCAAACGCCCGTGCCCCATGGTCGGTTTCCCGGGTCACCGATATTCGCCGACCATTACTCAGACGCGTCGCAACCATGTGAACGGGTGATTCCCACGCCGTTTCCCATGGTGATCAGCTCCTTCTCACGCCAGTGACGCACTCACGCTCGGAGCGCGGGACCGGCGAGATCGGCCAGCAGGATCTCGATCACCGCCTCCTCGTGGACGGCGAGACCGGTCCCGCTCATCGCCTCGGCGAGGGCCGGGTCCCAGGAGGCCGTCGCCGCCCGGCCGGTCAGGGGCCGCAGCGGCGTGCCCCGGCCGGCGGCCGCTGTCACCGCCTGGCGGTAGTCGGCCGCCGTGAACCGCCAGGGCCGCGCGTCGTAGCGGCCGATGATCCGCTCGGCGATGGCGATGCCCGGCCAGTCGAAGTCGCCGTGGTAGGCGAGCCGGACGCCGGGCGAGGCCGTGACGGCGTCGAGGACGGCGCGCGTGACGGTGGTGGGGTTGCCCATCGTGCAGACGATCGGCACGACGACGCCGGCCTCGGCGGCCGCCTCGAGCACGCGCGGGTTCTCACACACGTACACCGTCTGGGGCGCCAGGGACAGCGGGCCGAGCCGGCGGACGTCGCGCAGGGTCAGATGCGTTTCGGCGCCCTCGTCGGCCCGGGTGCGCAGCTGGGCGGCGTGCCAGCCGGCGCCGAGCGGGCGGAGCCCGTAGGTGAGCGCGGTGGTGGCCACGGTGTCGGTGGTGACGCCGGCCGCTTCCCACAGCGCTCGGCGTGCCGCGGCTCCGGCCGGCTGATCCGGCTCGCCCGTGACGGCGAGCGCGAGGCCGCGCAGCACCAGCCGGGTCAGTGGGGTGTCGTCGTCGAGCCCGTGCGCGCTGCCGGTGACCACCTGGGCCAGCTCGCCCCGGGACCACAGCCCGGCGCGTTCGCCGACGGTGAGTCCCAGCGTGGTGGCCGCCTGGCCGACGATCCGGCGGACCTCGTCGGTGGGCAGCCGGGCCGGCAGCCCGCCCCGCCACAGCCGATCGAGCCAGTCCGCCGCCCACCCGCGCCCGCCGAGCCCGGCGGCGACCAGGGCCGCGTTCGCGTGCTCGCGCAGCATCGCCCGCCGGGCGGCCTCGGCGGCGACGTCGGCGCGCCGGTCCGGCACGGGGCCGACGACCGTTTCGACCACGCCCAGCAGACCGGTGCCCGCGGCGCTGTCCCGGAGCAGCCGATCGAGATCGTCCAGGCTGACCGGGTGCCGGGCGGCGACCGCCCGGCCGAGCAGCCGGCCCACGGCGTCGCGCTGGTCGTCGTCGAGGCCGGTCAGGGTCAGCCGGCCGCTCACCGTGCGTCCGTTGCGCACCAGCCGGGCATGCACCGCGGTCCACAGCGGCAGCAGACCCGGCGACGCCAGCCAGGTCAGGGCGCCGGCCGGGATCACGAGGCGAGCACCGTCCGGCTGCGGCCGTCCCACCGGAAGTGCAGCGTGGCGACGCCGGGCTGGGTGGGATCACGCAGGCATTCGTAGATGGCGAGCGACGGCACCTCGGGGAAGCAGCCCCACAGCCGCTCGCTGGTCAGGACCGCGTCGAGGTCGAGGTCGACGAGCAGGCCCAGGAGCCGGCCGTGGGTGGGCTCGTCCACCTTGGCGAACGCGTCGTCGAGCAGGATCAGCCGGGGCGCCTTCGGATAGGCCTGGCCGACGGAGGTGAAGTGGGCGGCGGCCGCGGCGAACAGCACCAGGTAGGACACCACCCGCTGCTCGCCCTGGGACATGGCGGTGCGCGCGGACAGCGTGCGCTCCCGGTCGGGGTTGGCCTGATCGGTCACCTTGACGGTGAAGCCGAACCACGTCCGGTAGTCGAGCGCGGCCCGCAGATGCACGGCGTACCCGGCCGAGGGGTCCGCGCGCCGGGCGTCCTCGACGCGGCGGGCCAGGGCCTCCCGGAGCCGGTCGTTGTTCTGCCGGGTGCGCAGCTCCAGCGGCGTCTTGAGCAGGGAGACGGCGGTCCGGGTGTCGGCGTCGGTGTCGTCGCGGAGCGCCCAGACCAGCCTCGCGCCGAGCCCGTGTGAGGTGTGCACGCCGGCCAGGGTGGCGTTCATCGTCGACACCAGGCTCTGGGCGGAGCGGATCTGCCGGGACAGCGCGTCGCCGAGCTCGCCGAGCAGGAAGCGTTCGAAGGCGTGCTGCTCGCGCTCGGCGACGGCGGAACGCTTCTGCGCCAGCTCGGCACCGAGCCGGGCGGTGGCGAGCGCGACCGGATGCTGCCCGATGTCGTCCGCGATCTCGACGACCTTGACGCCGTCGCGGTCCTCCCAGATCAGGTCGAAGCCGCCGGGGAGCCGGCTGCGGACGTCGTTGTAGCGCTGGTGCAGGGCGTTCTCACCCAGGTCGTGCCGCGCCGCGCCGAGGGCCTCCCGCAGGCGGCCGGCGAGCTCGTCGAGCTGCCGGATGCGTTCCGGCGGGGTGCCGGTGACCGGGTCGGGCCGGAGGTCCGCGTCGAGCTCCAGCGCCGGCGCGACACCCGGCAGGGTGAGCACCCGGGGCAGGGCGGTGCCGGCGTCCAGGGCGATCCGCTCCTGCCCGCTCAGCAGCTGCCGGGCCTGGTCGCGCACCTCCTCGGCCCGTACCCGATGGTCCCTGGCCTGCTCGTAGCCGCGCCGGGCCGGCGGCAGGGCCGTCTCCGCGGTCCGCAGCCGGCCCTCGGCCGAGGTCTCCTGCCGCAGGATCTCCGTCTCGTCGACGCCGAGGGACTGCTCGAGGACGGCGAGCGACTGCTCCGCGGCCAGGTGTTCCCCGGCCGCCGCCCGCGCTTCGTCCGCCGTGCCGGCGACCCGCTCGCCCGCGGCGCCGTGCCGGGCGATCTGTGCCTCGTAGGGCGCCAGCTGGGCGATGATCTGCGCGGCCTCGCGCAGATACCGCGGCAGTTCGCCGCCGAGCTGCCGCAGGCGCTGGTCGATGCCCTGCAGCTCGGCGCGGTCGGCCGGCAGCAGGTGGGCGGCCGCCGCCGACTCCGCGTCCGCCCGGCGCTCGGCGGCGACGCCGCGCAGCTCACGCGCCCGGCGCCGGGCCGCCGCCACCTCGCGGGCGAGCCTGTTCAGCGCGGACTCGGCCTCGTCGTGCCGCGCCCAGGCCCGACCCAGCCCGGCACCGTCCGGCAGGGCCCGCACGGCCGCGGTCAGCCCGGCGCGCTCCCGCTCGTTGGCGGCGAGCTCCTCGTCCACCGCCGCGAGCACCTCGGTGAGCTCCTCGATCTGGGACCGCAGCTCGGCGAGGCGGCGCCGGCGCAGGGCCTCGCGGTTCGCCGCGCCCACGTACTCGGCCGCCGCTTTCGTCCACGCGCCGCGGGCCACGCCGAGCCGCCACGTGCCGTCCTCGGCGACCCAGCTCGACGCGTCGGCGGCCGGGCCGAGCCCGATGCTGAGCAGCAACGCCGCCGCGTGCCCGGCGCCGGGCGCCGGGACCAGCACGTCGTGCAGGCTGGGCCCGGGCACCTGCGGCCCGGGCCGCAGGACGACGTCGCCGGTGCCCGGGTCGAGCACGGTGCCGTCCTCGGCCAGCAGGCCGTCGAGCAGCCCACTGGACTCCAGCGCCGCTTCGAGACCGGCCCGGCGCCGGTCGTCGAGGTGATCCGCGAAGTCGATCACGCGGTACAGCGGGGTGCCCGGGCCCGCCGGGGCCTCCGCGTCCTGGAACCGGGATCGGGGCGGGCGTGGATCGGTCAGGTCAGCCCAGTGCCGGTGCTCCGCGCGTACCCGGTCGAGGTTGTCGGCGGCCCGGCCCCGGTCGGAGCGCAGGCTGTCGCGCCGGGCCTCGGCCTCGGCGCGCAAGGGCTCCGCCGCGGCTTCGGCCGCGGCGCGGACCTCGCCCGGCGTTTCCGCCGGCAGCGGGTCGTCACCGCGGAGGGCGTCGTGCACCGGCGCGAGGTCGGCATGGGCCAGGGCAGGCGACAACAACCATTCCCGTACGGCCGCGGCGAAGTCGGCACTGGCCGTCACGAGCCCGGCCGTCACGTGGCCGAGCCGGTCCAGTGCGACGCCCTGTTGCCCGTCGAGCAGGTCGCTGTCGGCCTCGGCCCGGGCGGCACCGGCAGCGGCCGCATCCGCGACGTCGAGCCGCTGGCGCAGGTCGGCGACGGCCGTCCGGCGGGCCCGCACGGCGTCCTCGGCGGCGGCCACCTGCGTGCGATGGCCACCCAGCTCCCGTGCGGCCAGGCCGGTGTCGGCGAGCGAGAGCGACGGATCGGTCGGCGCGCCGGCATACCGCAGCTCCGGCACCCTGCCGAGGTGGCCGGTGTCGAGGCCGGACTCGTCGGCGAGGGCACGCAGCTGGCGGTGGCTGTCGCGCAGCTGCGTGACGGCAGCGGCCAGCCGATCTGTCTCCGAGCGCAGCCGCGCCACCACGTCATCGAGGGCCTGCCGGTCGGCGGCCGCCGCACGCTCGGCGGAACGGGCCGCGGCGGCGAGCGCCCGCACCGCCCGGCGGCGCTGGTCCAGGTCACGGACGGCCTGGTAGGAGGCGCTCTCGCGGAGGGCCCCGAGCTCGGCCCTGGCCTGGCGTTCCGCGCCCTCCCACCGCTCGACGTCGGCGTGGGCGGCGCCCTCGGCGCCGAGCGCGGAGGCGACCTCGCGTTCACTCAGGCCGGCCCGCCGGCGCCGGGCGCGCAGTTCGGTCAGCGCCTCGTCCACCGCGAACACCCGGCGCCGTAGCTCGCCGCGCAGATACCCGCGGTAGGCCGTCATCAGCTCGGCCAGAGCGGCGTGCGTCGCCTCCAGCCGGCCCAGGTCCGAGCGGACGGTCTCCAGGTCGTCGAGGTTGTGCGCGACCGAGTCGAGAACCTCGTCGTCCACCGGCGGCAGCGCCTCGCTCAGCTCCGCGGTGAGCTGGCCGGCCTCGATCCGGTCGCCGATCGTCGGCCGGCGCAGCCGGTAGAGCAGGTGCACCAGGTTGCGGTACCGGCCGGCGTCGGCGATGCCGAAGACCTCCCGGCCGACCCGGGCGCGGTATTCCCGGGCGGTGCTGAGCAACGCCCCCTCGCCGAGCCGCTCGCGGAGCCGCTCGACGGGCAGCGGCTGACGATCCACCACCAGGTCGACGTCGACGCCGACGCGCAGTGGGGTGACGAAATAGCTGAGCCGGGCCTCCGCCGTCGACGACGACCAGCGCACCAGCGCACCGACGGTGAGAAACTCCGCGGCGCCTCGCTCGTCGACCCGCCGCAGCTCCAGCCAGACGAATCCCTGCCGGTTGACCCCGGTCGCGCCCTCGCTCATCAACCAGCGGAACGTGGTCTTGCCGGCACCGGTGGCGTCCAGCCGCTTGGCGTCGCCGTCCAGCAGGAACGGCAGCAGCAGTTCCATGGCCTTCGACTTGCCCGCGCCGTTCTTGCCGCGCAGCAGCAGCCGGCCGTCCTCGAAGTGGAACACCTGATCGTCGTACTGCCAGATGTTGCAGATCCCCGCGCGGTGCAGCCGGTACCGGTGCGGATGCGCCGACCGCGCATCCGTCCGCGCATCCGGTTGCGCATCCGTCCGCGCATCCGGTTGCGCATCCGTGCTGATGGCCGTCGTCAAGAACGCACCGCCTCGGTGGTCGCGTAGCGGGCCGCGGCCGCCAGCAGGATCAGGGTGCCGCCGGGCGCGTCGCCGCGCGCGCGGCGTGCGTCGACCACCCGCCCGGCGGCCACGGTGTCGTCGGACTCATCGTCGGCCGGGGTGGGGGCCGACCGGGCCACGAGGCCCATCGTCGTCAGCAGTTCGAGCACCGCCTCCCGCAGCGCCGGCGGATCCGCCACGAAGCGTTCGGCCCACCGCCGGCGATGCCGTTCGATCAGCTCGGCGAGGATCCGGTCAAGAGCCCCATCGGGTACGGGCACGCCGATGACCAGCGGTCCGGGGTCCGGCCGCAGCTCCGCGACCAGGGCGCTGACCGCCAGCAACGCCGCCTGAGCCACCGTCCCGGTCCCGGGAAACCGCACGTCGGTGAGGCTGTCATCCGGGTCGAGCAGGGCCGCGCCTTCGGCCCGCAACTCGGCCTGCAGGCCCGTGTACTCGGCGAAGGAGCGTTCGTCGCGGCGCTGCTCGCGCCGCAGCCAGGCCCGCTCGGCGACGGCCAGGTCGTCGAGATAGGTCACCGGCGTCTCGGTCAGCCGCCGGCGGACGGCGTGGCGGGCCCCGCCCGGGCCGGGGTCGGCGGCATACCGGATGAACTGCGCCGCGGAATCGGCCCGCGCGGGCGACACCGCCACCAGGTGCGCGACGATGTCGCGGTCCACGGTCAGCAGCACCTCGGCCTGATCGTCGTCGGCGTAACCGGCCACGCTGCCCTGTTCCTCGCGCAGCGCGGTCCAGGACACCAGCTGCCGCAGGGCCGCACCCAGCGCGCGGCGCTCGCCCGGGCGCAGGGCGTCACCCAGCTCGATGCCGGCCTCGACGGCCGCCGTGCGCACGTCGGCGATCAGCTGCGACAGCAGGAGCTGCTCCGGGCAGGTGAGCAGCACCGCGACGGTCAGCGTGAGGTAGGTGTACATGCGCGGGGTGAACGGCCCGGTCGGGCGCAGCAGCGGCCGGCCCGCACCCGGCCCCAGCCCGGCCTTGAAGAGCCGGGCGAATCCCGCCTCGACGACGAGCCGGTAGCCGAGGAAGTTGCCGAACCAGCTCCGCAGCCAGTCGGCGTGCCGCCGGACCAGGGCGAAATCGTCGTTGCCGGCCAGCAACAGCGGCTCGGCCAGCAACGCCCGGACGGCCCGCCGGCGCTCCGTCGCCAGCGCGATGTCGTGTTCGTCAGCCATCGTCGTCCGCCAAGCGGGTGATCACGATGGTGATGTCCTGGGCGGTGAAGTCGCCGATGGTCGAGCGCAGGGTGAGCACGTTCCCCGGCTTGCTGATCAGCTCGCACCGCAGGCCGAGATCGACGACCACGGTCACCGCGCCGCCCCAGGCCGGGTCGCCGGCACCCAGCGCCTGGGCGATCAGCTCGAGGAGCAGGTGCACGGCGGGGGCCGAGAGCCGCACCGCGGTCAGCTCGGCCGCGGCCGAGAGCAGCTCCGCGGCGGCTGCCACCCGCAGCCGCTGCAGCTGGGCGGCCTGGTCGACCAGAACCCGCTGCTGCGCGCTGCGATCGGCCACACCGGACGCCCGCCCGCGCGCCGCCCGTTCGCCGCGCTCTCGAAGCGACACCGGAACCCGCACCGCCGCCGCGGGCCACCAGCTCTCCGTCGCCGGCACCACCGCCTGCGCGTCGGCGGCGATGCCGAGGTGCCGCGCGGAATACAGCCCGAACGCCGACGTGAACAGCTCCGCCGCGGTGTCCTCATCGGCGGCGTCCAGCCAGGCCGCCAACCGCAGCAGCTCCCGCCGCCGGGACGCGCCCTGACCGGACGACCGGATCATCCGTTTGGCGTTGGCCAGCAGGGACTGCAGGGCCCGCATGGTCGCGTCGCGCAACTGGGTGACCTCGCTGCGCCGGCCGTCGATGTCGCTGAACCACGACCGGAGCGCCAGCCAGTCGGCGAGCTCGTGCCCCCGGCTGCGCTGCACGGCGAGGCCGAGGTCCTCGGCCGCCCCGGCGAGGCCGCCCCGGTCCACCAGCTCCATCAGGCCGGGCAGCAGCGGCCAGATGCGCCCCAGGTGCCCTTCGATGCGCGGTGCCAGCAGCACGACCTCCTCGGTGATGGACTCGACGTAGTCCAGCAGCAGATCCTTGAAGCCCGCATACTCGGCGCTGTCGAGGTCGTAGCGGGCCAGCACCTGACCGAGGTACGCGTAGAAGTCACGCACCGAGTCCCGGAACTCCCAGAACTGGGCGAAGATCGTCGCCACCAGCTCCCGGGCGGCCCCCGCGTCGATGCCACCCGGGCCGGCGAGACGATCCGCGAGCTCACCCAGCCCTCTGGTGATCAGGCCGAGCAGCTCCCGGCTGATCTCCCGGGCCGCGTCGGAACTGGCCAGCACCTCGTCGGCCTGCCGCTGAACGCGTTCCCCCAGCGGCGACAGCTGATACCGGGACCGGGCGCGCTGATATTCCTCGATGCTCCGCACCCGCACGGTATGCGAGCTCGGCAGCAGGTTTCCCCAGTCGGCGAGCTGCTTCAGCCGGCTGACGGCGGTGTCGAGGGTGAGCTCCAACCCTTGCGCGGACAGCTCCTCGACCACCTGCTGGGCGGAGAGATCCATCATCAGCGAGCCGGTGAACAGGCGCATGATCGCCAGATAGGCGCCGCGCTCGGGGACGGTCAGGTAGGTGAAGGCCTCGAGCCGGTCGAGCTCCTCCACCGCCTCGCTCATCCCACGAGCGTAGGGGATCGGGCCAGCACCACGGTGGGCGCGTGGCGTGCGGATCACTGTCGCGCGCGCACGGACGCAGATGATGCCTAACTCCTCCTGAGGAGAAAGCGAAGCAGAGTTGAACTCGTGCCTCCAACGGCTGTAGTCCTTGTCAAGTCGCTACAAGCGACTACGGTGTAGTCGTGACTGCTCCACGCTCTGTGCGCTTTGACGAGGGGGTGTTGTCCCGGCTGGACCGCTACGTCAAGGAACATCCGGGTTCCTCCTCGTCCTCGGTCGCGAATATGTTCATCGACGAAGCTCTGCGGGCTTACGAACATCCCGGCATCGTCTTCCGGCCGGGCCCTACCGGCCGCAGGGCCGCGCTGTCGGGCGGACCTGATGTTTGGGAGGTCGTTGCGGCGCTGACCGCTGTTCGTGATGAGGACCCGGCGTTGGACGAAGAGCCTCTCCTGCTGGAGCTGAGCAACGTCACCGGGCTTACCCCGGCGCAAGTCGGCGTCGTATTGCGCTATTACGCGGCATACCCCGAGGAAATCGATGAGCGGATTGCGCTCAACAGAGAAGTCGCCGACCGGGAGGAACAACTGTGGGCAGCCCAGCAGAAGCTGCTGCGGAAGCGGAAGCCCTGACTGCCGCCATTCTTGACGAGATGTATCCACCCGCGCTGGCCCAACGGTTACGGACGGACGGCCATGATGTTGTGGCGGTGTTGGATATCGA
>NZ_QHHV01000119.1:0-38318 GCF_003947245.1 Actinoplanes sp. ATCC 53533
GACTCGCGGACAGGGCCTCCAGCACGAGCGCGGTCGTCTGCTTCATGTCCTGCCCGACCGGCATGCCCAGCCGCTGTGCCAGCTGCGCGAGAGATCCTCGCACCTGGGCCGCAGACTCCGCGGTCATCCACCACACGAGCCAGTAGTCGTCGGCGTGCCGGTAGGCATATTCGGTCGCGAGCTGGGTTTTGCCAACGCCGCCGAGCCCGTGCAGAGCCTGGGGCACCACCGACACGGCGGAGGAGGTCTGTAGCGTATCGGCGAGCGCCGCCAGGAGCGGCTCGCGCCCGGTGAAGTCGGGATTCTTGGCTGGCAGTCCGCCACGAATCGGGCGTGGTGCGGCAAGAGCCGTCTCGGACGGCGGAGTGGTAACCGATGACGGGGCCAACACGGAGCCTCCCGGCGAGGAACTATCTCGTGACGAAACAGTACTAATATCCTCGAAAGCTGCTAAAGCGGCCTTCGGTTGTCTCACCAATTGAACAGGTGAGGCGGCGAGCTCGCTGGTGAAATACCTGCTCACGGCCAAACAAAGGTCCCGGAGGCGGCCTTCCGGGTAGTAGCGGGCACCGACATCGGTGACCCAGGAGTGCAGCCGAAGCTGCACGCCGCCCGAGAAGGCGTGGGCGAGGCGTTCCGCATAGATCAACAAGGGCGCGATGCCGGCCCACGGGTCGGCATCGCGATCAACAGCCATGATGACGGCCGTGGTGTCCAGCCAGTTCGGTTGCGTCGTCGCGGTGGGGGAATCCACCATCTCGGCGTAGGCGTGGCGCAGCGCCTCCGGCGGCAGGCCCGCGAGCAGCGGCACCAGCGACCGCAGGCTCTCGTCGTCGAGCCGGACAACCGGCGCCTCGGCGATTTCCGGTCCAGGCACCGGCCAGGAGACCGGCCGGCGCAATGTCGCGGGCATCGCCGGCGCGTACCGTCCGTGCCGCCGCAGGAACTCGCCACCGGCGTTCCCGGCGAGCCTGAAGAACCACCACCGTCCCTCGTCGCCCACGCTGGTGAACGAGGTGAACTGCAGTGCCGTGGCGACGACGGAGAGGAGGTACTGCGAGCGCCAGTCGCCGAGGCGCATCGACTTGATCGCCTCGAAGCCGGCGCGATGAATCGCCTCGATCGTCTGCGCGAAGAGCGCGCTCAGCCGCGGCGGTGCCTTCCAGGGTGCGAGCACGAACGCGAGCAGCGCCTCCTGCTCCTCCGTACGCAGCTCGGTGATGCTCGGTGCGACCACGGACAGTATCAACGTCACCGGATCCCGGGTCACCGGCGCGTTCATCTCGAACGTGGACAGGTCGACCAGCCGGAACTCGTCGATCCGCGCGGTGTCGAACGTGTTGGGGATCAGGACGTTCTCGGTGTGCAGATCGCCGTGCGCCAACCCGATCACCGCATCGATCGGTAGCTCGGCGGCCAGGCTGTCGTCGGTGAACATCAACAATGGATTCGGGATGTCGACCGGCAGCTGGCCGACACCGTCGCGTAGGTACCGGAACTCCGAGCCCAGCAGGCCGAGGGACTCACCCAGCGACTCGACCGACTCACCGGGGCCGGCCGTCCGGCTGAACTCCCGCCGCAGATACTCGCCGACGGTCGTCTGGATCGATTTGATCGCCGTCGGATTCCAGCGGCGGATGATCTCGTCGACCACGCCGGCGCAGGCCGCCGCGAGCTGGGCGTCGGGCACGCCGGAGAGCGTGACATAGTCGAGCGTCGCGCCGGCTACCTCCTGGAACATCAGGCGGCCGCCGCCGTCGATCGGGTGCGGTTCGTAAGCCTGGTCCACCAGGTGCTGGCGGAAGAACTCACGCTCGGAGTGCGCCCGGGCCTCTCGGTGCGCGCCGGTCTCCTCGGCGGATGGTCCGGCCGGGCACGCCTTCACGATCACCTGACGATCCGGCTCGCCGGGGGTGCTGACCACGATCGCGATGAGGACCGCTCCGGTGTAGCCACGGGTGGTCCAGCGTGGATTGGTCAGCCGCACGGCGCGGCGCTGCTGCTGGGCCCACCGTCGCAGAGCGGCCGCGCCTGGCCCACCGAGGGCGTCCTCGAGTGGATCGAGCGCGTTTCCAGTGACCATGTGGCCCCTCATGCTCTTACCAGGCTGGCGCACCCGCCCGTGGCGACGGTCGTCGACGTCGGATCGACGTCCAACACACCGTAGCGATGCGCGCACAAACGCAGCAAGGTGACTGCCCTGGGGTGCGTAAGTACGGGCCGGCACGGCCAGCGAGTTCAATCCGGACGCCATCCGTCCTCTGTCTGACTTCGGACAAGGCCGGTCCGGTCGCTTACGTGAGGTATCGCTGGATGGTGGGGGCCAGCCAGGCGATGGCCTCGTCGCGGTCCAGCGCCACGACCGGGGGCAGTTTCAGCACGTAGCGGCACAGCGCGAAGCCCAGCGTCTGGGTCGCGACCAGCCCGGCCCGGCGCGGTGCGTCCGGGGCGCCTCCGGTGATCTTCGCGACCACCGGACCCAGCTGCGCGCCGAAGATGCCCCGCATGCGCTCGGCGGCGGCCTCGTTGGTGACGGCCGCGCGCAGCAGGGCCATCAGCGTCTCGTCGCCCTCCCAGCGCTGCAGGAAGTGCCCGACGAGCACGGTGCCCAGCTCGTCGCGCGGCACGCCGTCGAGGTCGGGCAGGCGCAGGTCGTAGTCGGCGGCCGCCGCGAACAGCTTGTCCTTGCTGCCGTAATACCGCATCACCATCGACGGGTCGATGCCGGCGTCGGCCGCGATGGCCCGGATGGTGGCGCGCTCGAACCCGTCGGCGGCGAACCGCTCGCGGGCTGCGGTGAGGATCGCCGCGCGGGTGCCGTCTGACCGGCGGGGAGCTGGTGGCATGCCGTTCAGCATATGCCAACACCCGTTGGCCAACAAGTGTTGACACTGCCGGAGGGGCGGGCCTATGGTTTTGCCAACAAGTGTTGGCAAACAGACGTTGGCAAGGGAGATCATCATGATGGAGCGGACGACCGTCGCGATTGTCGGTGCCGGGCCCACCGGGCTGCTGCTCGCCGGCGACCTGGCCCGGGCCGGCGTCGACGTGACCGTGCTGGAGCGGCGCGACACCGAGTCCAACCTGACCCGCGCGTTCGGTGTGCATGCCCGCACGCTGGAGCACCTCGACGCCCGGGGGCTGGCCGACGATCTCGTCGCCGGCGGTGCGCCGGTCGAGCGGCTGCGCCTCTTCGACCACCTGCGGATCAACCTGTCGAGCCTGCCTACCCGGTTTCCGTACCTCCTGATCACTCCGCAGTACAACGTGGAGAGCGCGCTCGCCGAGCGGGCGACGGCGGCCGGTGCCCGCGTCGTGCGCGGCGCCCGGGTGACCGCGTTGCGCCAGGACGCGGACGGCGTGGAGCTGACCGTCGGCGGCGCCCCGATGCGAGCGGACTACGTGGTCGGCGCCGACGGGGTGCACAGCGCCGTGCGAGACGCGCTGGGGCTGCCGTTCCCCGGCAAGTCGGTGCTCAAATCGATCATGCTCGCGGACGTGCGGCTGGCCCATCCGCCCGAAGACGTGCTCGCGGTCAACGCGGTCGGTGACGCCTTCGCGTTCGTCGCGCCGTTCGGCGACGGGTGGCACCGGGTCTTCGCCTGGGACCGCCGGGCCCAACAGCCGGACACCGAGCCGGTGACCCTCGAGGAGATCCGCGAGGTGATGCGGCGCGCGCTGGGCACCGACTTCGGCCTGCGGGAGGCGCGCTGGATGTCCCGCTTCCACAGCGACGAGCGCCAGGTCCCGCGCTACCGGGTGGGGCGGGTGTTCCTGGCCGGGGACGCGGCACACGTGCACTCGCCGGCCGGCGGGCAGGGCATGAACACCGGCCTGCAGGACGCCGCCAACCTCGGCTGGAAGCTCGCGGCCACGGTGCGGGGCTGGGCGCCGGACGGGCTGCTCGACACGTACGAGAGCGAGCGGCACCCGGTCGGCCGCCTCGTCCTTCGCAGCAGCGGCGCCATCATCCGGATGGCGATGATCCGGTCCCGCGCCGGCCGGCTGGCCCGCGATGTCATCGGCGGGACGGCGCTGCGCCTGCCGCCCGTGGCCCGCAAGGTCGCCGGCACCGTCTCCGGCATCGGGATCGACTATCCGCACGCGCCCCGGGCGCATGACGTCCCCCTGCGGGACTCCCGTCGTTTGTACGAGGTGCTGCGCGACGGCAAGTACGTCCTGCTGGCGCCGGAGGCGGCCCGGTCCGCGATCGACGGTCGGCAGGACCGCGTGGTGCTGGCATCCCCGGTCGACACCACCATGCCGTGGACCCTGGTGCGCCCGGACGCCCACATCGCCTGGCGTGGCGAACCCGCCGCCCTGCGCGCCGCCCTCCAGGCCGCCGGGTGCGCCGATCGGCCGGCGGAGCGTCGTGTTTCCGACGCTATCCATTGACATCGATCGCTGGAGGAGGAAAGTCGATCCCGGTACCGGCACGCGACCTGGAGGCGAGCCATGCGGAAGGTCATCTTCGCACTGATCCTCGGGCTGGTCAGCGCGGCGCTGAGCGCGCCGGCGCGTGCGGCCAGCCCGGCGGCCGGATTCGACGGGGTGCGGGCCTGGAACGAGCTGGCCTTCAACGCCGTACGGGCGTCGCGGGCCAGCGACGCCGACGCCGCCCGGTGGTACGCGATGCTGAACGCGGCGATGTACGACGCGGTCAACGGCATCATCGGCGGGCACGGCGCGCCGGCCCGGGCCCACGCACTGGTCGCCGGGCCGGGTCCGCGTGACGGCGATCCGTTCGCAGCCGCGGTCACCGCGGCGCACGCCGTACTCGTGGCGGTCGACCCGGCCCGGGCCGCGACCTACGACGCCCAGCGCGACGCCGACCTCAGCCGGGCGGGCGCCGGGCATCGGCAGACCGCGGGCGCGCGGTGGGGCGACGAGGTCGGCCGCCAGGTCGTGCGGATGCGGGCCGACGACGGCTCGGCACCCGTCCTGAGTCAACCGGCGGGTACCGGACCGGGGGTCTTCCGGGCCGAGTGGTCCGGCGTGCAGTACCGCGACGTGCGCCCGTTCGCGGTCCGGGACCCCGGCGTGTTCGTGCCCGGGCCGCCGCCCGCGCTGGACAGCGTCGAATACGCGGCGGCGTTCGCGGAGGTGGCCGTGCTGGGCGACGCGCGCGTGCCCGCGCCGGATCTGCTGGCCACGTACCAGTATTGGTCGGTTCCGGCCGGCTCGGCGCAGCCGCCCGGCGAGTGGCTGCGGATCGCGCTGACCGTCGGCGCCGATCGCGGCCTGTCGCTGGCTCAGGGCACCCGGATGACCGCGCTGGTGAGCATGGCGTCGGCGGACACCACCGTGGCGACGGTGCGCACCAAGTACACCTACCGGCACTGGCGACCGACCACCGCGATCCGCGAGGCGGACACCGACGGCAACCCGCTGACGCAGCCGAACCCGGGGTGGGCGGCGCGCGCCGGCTCCGTGGGCGGCACCCCGGAGTGGACGTCGGGGCACAGTTCGTACAGCGGGGTCGCCGCCACGGTGCTGGCCGGCTTCTTCTGCTCGGACAACCTCCGCTTCACCCACGCGACCGACACCGCGCCGGGTGGTCAGGCGCGCACGTACCCCGGATTCTCGTCGGCCGCCGCGGAGGCCGGCCGGTCGCGGTTGTTCGGCGGCCAGCACTTCGCGTTCAGTGACCGGGCCGGTCAGGGGATCGGGCGCGGGGTCGGCGATGAGGTGCTGGCCACGCGGCTGCTCCGGCTCGACGGCCCCACCCATGTCGGCGCCTGCCCCCGCTGACGGCTAGGACAGCGCGCTCGTTGCCCCGGCGAAGAAGGACTTGACCGCCGCGGGGACGGTCTTCCGCTTGAACGCCACCGCCAGGTTGTTCTGGAAGAGCAACTCCTTGACCTGCCCCGCGCCCTTGGGCGGTGACGGCGGCGCTTTGGCCTCGGCGGCGGTCACCCTGGCGGCCACCACGTTGGTCGCCGCCAGCGCGCGCTGTTGTGCCGGGGCGAGTTGCGCCCCGGCGATCTCGCGGGCCCGGTCCGTCGGCGGGATGCCGCGGGTCAGCCCCATGATCTTGATCGCCTCCTCGTCGTTGGTGAGGAAGGAGATGATCTCCACGGCCTCCTTCGCCCGCTCGCTGCGGGCGAAAGAGCTCAGCAGTACGCCGCCGCTGAGGTATTGGCCCTCGGCCGAACCGGCCGGTCCCGCGGGTACGGGGACGAAGTCCAACTCGTGGTCGGTGAGCGGGGGCAGGGAGATCTCCAGGCCGGAGCCGAAGGTCATGGCGACCTGCCCGTTGATCAAGGGATTCTTCGCGCTGTCGTTGTGCGCCGCGGAGGTGATGTCCCCGGGCGGCGCGGCGTGGCGCCGGCGCATCTCGTCCCAGTAGGTCAGCCATTCCGTCAGATCCTGCTCGACGTATCCGAGCGCGCCGTCGGCCGTGAACAGGTCCTTCCGGCGCTGCCGCAGGAAGATCTGGAAGGCGCCCACGTCGTCGCCCCCGCCGTCCGAGACGCCGTAGACCTTGCCACCCAGGGTCTTGGTGAGCTTCGTCGCGTATGCGGTGAGATCCGGCCAGCTCCAGTCCGCCGTCGGCGGGGCGGCCTTGGCGGCCTTGAGCACCGTCGCGTCGTACGTGACCAGCACGCCGCCTGTGCCCGACGGCACTCCGTACAGCTTGCCGTCCACCATGCCGGCGGCCAGCAACGCTTCCGGGTAGGCGCTCAGGTCCAGGCTGTCCCCGAGGTATTCGTCGAGCGGCCGCAGCACGTCCCGGCCGGCGTACTCGCTGACCAGCGCGGTATCCATCTGGAGCAGGTCGGGGGCGGTGCCGCCGGCGATATTGGCGTTGATCTTGTCGAAGTAGCCGTCGTACCCCGAGAAGTCGGCCGTCACGGTGATGCCGGGGTGCGATCGGCCGAAGGCCGCGAGGACGCCCTGGTACGCCTTGGTCCGCGCGTCCCCGCCCCACCACGTCATCCGCAATGTGACCGGATTGTCCGCTTCGGTCTTGGTCCCGCAGGCGGACAGGCCGCCGAACGCCGCCGCGGCCGCTACTCCGCCGCCGAGCCGGAGCGCGTCTCGCCGGGACAGGATGAAGGGCGCTGTGCGCGTACGCGTCGTCACCGGATGATTGTGTGCGACCGGGGACCTACGCCCACGAGGAACCGCGAAATCCATGTCCGGCGCGGCCACTTTTCCGCTGGCTCGTACTCAGGATCCTCAAGGATGGGACGATGTGAGTCTGCACACGGGCCGGGCGGCCCCCAAGATTGGGTGCGGGTGAGCATGTCAGGCAGTTGGTTGCCACGGCGGGGCGTACGGCGAGGCGCCATGATCGGTTTGGCTGTCGGCCTCGCCGCTCTCGCCGCGCTCACGATCGGCGGCACCCTGACCACCCGGCAGACGACGGCGGAAGTCCGCGCCTCCAACCAGATCACCAATCGCTGGGGCCACGTCTTCGTCCAGGTCAGCAAGGAAGACGAGGCGCTGCACCAATATCTGGCCACCGGCACGGAGCTCGACCGGATCGCGCTGCTGTCGTCGATCGGATCGGCGGAGCCGGACCTGTCCTGGCTGTCGGCGCACGGCGGCGACAACGAGGCGTTCCAGGTGGCGCTGCTGCGGTCCGACTATCTCCGGTACGAGAACAGCCTGCGCGCGATCCACGACGCCGGCGGGCGCCACGATCAGGATGAGATCGACGCGAACGTGTCGCCGGCCGCCACCGAGTTCGCCGCGCTGCGCCGGCAGTCGGTGGCCAACGTCGAGCGCAAGCAGCGCGACCTGACGGAATACCTCGCAGTGATCGACGGGCGGATCCGAAGGCTGCAGTCGCTGGCCGCCGGGGTGTTCGCCTGCGACCTCGCGATGTTGGCGCTCTGCGTCGCGATCCTGGTCGGCTACCAGCGGCGGGTCGAACGCCACGCCGCCAGCAGCCATCACAAGGCCATGCACGACGGGCTGACCGGGGTGGCCAACCGCAGCCTGTTCCACGACCGGACCGAGTACGCCCTGCGCATCGCGACCCGAACCCGGGAGCCGGTCGGGTTCATCGGCCTGGACCTCGACGGGTTCAAGCAGATCAACGACACCCTGGGTCACCACATCGGCGATCTGCTCCTCAAGCACGTCGCGGAGCGGCTCAACTCGTGCGTCCGGGACACCGACACGATCGCCCGGCTGGGCGGCGACGAGTTCGCGATCCTGATGCCGAACGTCACGTCCGTCGACGACGCCGCCGAGGTGGCCGGCCGCGTCCTGAAGGCCATCCGGGAGCCGGTCGAGCTCGAGGGGCAGACCGTCGAGGTCGGCGCGAGCATCGGCGTCGCCGTCTTCCCGAATCACGGCGACCGCATCGACCAACTGCTCCAGCGCGCCGACGCCGCGATGTACACGGCCAAGCGCGGCAAGCTCGGTGTCTGCGTCTATCAGGCGGAGGAACAGCCCGCGGCCGCATAGACCGCGCCCGTTGAGATTTTGCCGGAATTGGGGTGTGTCGCTGCGCACAATGACCCGGTAAATCGGGTGCCGGCGCCGGGTTGCGGTGACACCATGGTCACTTCTTTCGCGCATGCTTGTGAGTTGGTCGATATCGGCGATACCGGCCACCAGCCCTTGGAGTTTCATTGACTGATCAAGTCGCCGCGGCGCCGAACAAACTGGATGCCGCCGTCCTCAAGATTGCCGGAGTGGTCGTCCTCGGCGCGATCATGTCAATTCTCGATATCACCGTCGTCAGCGTCGCGCTGCCGACCTTCCAGACCACGTTCGACGCCACGTACGCCGAGGTCGCCTGGACCATGACGGGCTACACCCTGGCGCTCGCGACGGTGATCCCGCTCAGCGGCTGGGCCGCCGACCGGTTCGGCACCAAGCGGTTGTACATGCTCGCGCTGCTGCTGTTCACGCTCGGCTCCGTGCTGTGCGCCACCGCCGACTCCATCGGTCAACTCGTCGCCTACCGGGTGCTGCAGGGCCTCGGCGGCGGCATGCTCATGCCGCTCGGCATGACGATCATGACCCGGGCCGCCGGCCCGGAGCGGATCGGCCGGCTGATGGCCGTGCTGGGCATCCCGATGCTGCTCGGCCCGATCGGCGGCCCGATCCTCGGCGGCTGGCTGATCGAGGCCGCGAGCTGGCACTGGGTCTTCCTGATCAACCTGCCGATCGGCGTGATCGGGCTCATCTACGCCCAGTTCGCGCTGCCGAAGGACGAGGCGAAGCCGTCCGAGTCGTTCGACTTCGTCGGCATGCTGATGCTGTCGCCGGGCCTGGCCCTCTTCCTGTACGGCATCTCGTCGCTGCCGGAGACCGGCACGATCACGGCCACCAAGGTCTGGCTCCCGGCGACCGTCGGCGCCCTGCTGGTGATCGGCTTCGTCCTGTACTCGTTCAAGCCGAAGCACCCGCTGCTCGACCTGCGGCTGTTCCGCAACCGCAACCTGTCGATCGCGTCGCTCTCGCTGTTCGTGTTCATCATCGCGTTCATGGGCGCCGGCCTGCTGTTCCCGAGCTACTTCCTGCAGGTCCGCGGCGAGTCGACGCTGAACGCCGGCCTGCTGATGGCGCCGCAGGGCCTCGGCGCGATGCTGACGATGCCGATCGCCGGAATGCTGGCCGACAAGATCCCGGTGGGCCGGACCGTGCCGTTCGCGATGGCCCTGATCGCCGCCGGGTTCTTCGCGTTCACCCAGGTCGGCACGGACACCTCGTACTGGCTGCTGTGCGGTTCGCTGTTCGTGATGGGCCTCGGCATGGGCGGCACGATGATGCCGATCATGACGTCGGCGTTGCGGACGCTGTCCAACAGCGATGTGGCGCGCGGCTCCACGCTGGTAAACATCCTCCAGCAGATCGGCGGCTCCATCGGTTCCGCGATCATGTCGGTGATCCTCACCAGCCAGCTGAACGGCTCGAAGCCGATTCCGGGCCTGACCAACCCCCGCACCGGCGAGCAGATCACCGAGGCCGGTGCCGCGATCGCCAACCAGCACGGCGCGAAGCTCCCGGTGGAACCGTCGGTCATCCAGCGCGGCCTCGAGTTCGTGGCCAGCTCGTTCGCCACGACGTTCTGGGTCGGCTTCGCGCTGGTGCTGGCGACGTTCATCCCGATCGCCTTCCTGCCGCGCAAGCGGAAGGCGGAGCCCGTGACCGACGACCCGACCGGCGACAGCGACGGTCACACCGCGGCCCCAGTCATGATCCACTGAGGCTCAGGGATCGATGTCTGCCTCCTCCACCGCCGGATCGCCGGCGGTGGGGGAGGCAGTGTTGGTTAGAGCCGGTCACTTGATCTCGCCAGCCAGCTCCGTGATCGCGTTGATGAGCTGCGGGCCGTTGAGCAGGGACGCGTCGTTGTGGTCGGCGCCCTCGACGGCGACGATCCGCACCGGTCCCGCGGCACGGTCGGCGACGGTCACGCTCTGCGCCGGTGGGACAACCGTGTCGGCGGTGCCGTAGACGATGAGCGTGGGCGCGGTGACCTGTGCGATCAGGTCACCGACCGGGAACCGGTCGCGGAGGAACAGCCGCACCGGCAGGAACGGATAGTGCTCCCGCCCCGCCGCCGGCAGGTCGGTGAAGGGGGAGCGGAGGACCAGAGCGGCGGGCGGGTGTCGCGCCGCCAGGGCGGTCACCACGGCCGCGCCCAGGCTTTCGCCGTAGTAGATCAGCCGCTCGGCGGGGATCCCGGCCCGGTCGACAAGGTAGCTCCGGGCGGCCTGGACGTCGCGGGCGAGGCCTTCCTCGCTCGGGCTCCCGGGGTTGCCGCCGTAGCCGCGGTAGTCGACGAGAAGTACGGTCAGGCCGTGGCCGGCCAGCGCGACGGCAAGCGGGACCCGACCTTGCCTGTTGCCCGCATTGCCGTGCGCCACCAGCACCGCCAGGCGCCGGTCGGGCGCGCTCGGCTGGGGTTTGACCAGCCAGGCGCCCAGCCGCAGCCCGTCATCGGTGTGCAGGACGACGTCCTGAGCCCCGGCGACAACCTGGGCCGCGGGTGGCGGCGCCGACGCGTCCGGAAAATGGATCAACCGCCGCTGCAGCAGCCACGCCACCGCGACGACAAGCGCCAGGAACAGAAGCACGACGAGCACTACCCGCACCGGACCCGACACCTTGACCATCGTCCCATTGTCCGGCGTGCCCGATCAGGCTTGGAGTAGCCCGTGCCGGCTATACCCGATCGAACGGTTCGGCGTACTTGAACCGCCCGCGAAGGTCGGGGGTGAACGCGGTGAGGGTCCGAGCCTGAAAGTGCGGCCGCCATTCCGGCACCGGGGGCGTGATGCCGTATTCCTCGGCGAGCCGGAATCCGAACCGCGAGTAGTAGCGGGGGTCGCCGAGGAGGACCACGATGGGCTCGTCGAGGGCGTCGCCCGCGCCGAGCACGGCGTGCATCAAGGCTTGGCCGACGCCGCGTCCCTGGTGGTCGGGATGCACGCTGAGGGGCCCGATCGCGAGCACCGGGACCGAATCCACCCATGCGCGGCTGCCCAGAACGTGCCCGACCACGCCGGCGGAGTTGACCGCCACGAGCGAGAGCACCGGCAGCCACGCATCGCTGGCCCGCAACTCGTCCACCAGGGTGGCCTCGACGGGAATCTGATCGGGCTGCCCGGGACGGGCGAAGGCCGCGGCCGTCACCGCGCGGATGGCGGCGACATGCGCCGATGTCTCTCGTTGAATGAGCATCGACGCAGCTTGTCGAGGGTGAGCGGGTCCGGGCAACCGGTTTTGGGCGCGGCAGCGCAGTTCACGGCGGGTACTCTCGGTCGATGTTCTCGCCTCAAGGTCCTTCGCTGCGTGAACTGTGCATCCAGGCGCTGTCCTCGGTCGAGCATGGCTATGACCTGCTGGCTCCGAAGTTCGACCACACGCCCTTTCGCACCCCGGAGACCATTCTCGATGCGACCGCCCAGGCGCTGTCCGAACTCGGGCCGTTCGGCCAGGGACTGGACCTGTGCTGCGGCACCGGCGCGGGCATGCTGGTTCTCAGGTCCCTGTGCCAGGGACGGATCACGGGCGTCGACTTCAGCGCCGGCATGATCGCGCAGGCGCGGAGCGCGCACCCGGATGCCACGTGGGTGCGGGCCAACGCCCTGGCCCTCCCTTTCGCCGCAGGTTTCGACCTTGTGGTCAGCCTCGGCGCCCTCGGGCACTTCCTGCCCAGCGAACGGCCCGCGCTCTTCGAGGGGGCATACCGCGCGCTGCGGCCCGGCGGGCTCCTCGCCCTGCCGATCGGCGTGCCGCCGCCCGTCATGTCGGTCTGGCACTGGGCCACGCTCGGATTCGACGTGGCGATGCGGGTCCGCAATGCCGTGTGGCGCCCGCCGTTCGTCATGTACTACCGCACCAGCCCGCTGCCCGCGGTCCGCGACGACCTGACGGCGGCCGGCTTCACCGTGACGGCAGTCGACCTGGCCGGCCTGGGCCAGCACCGGGACGGCAGCCCGCAGTGCCAGCTCGTCCTGGCGCGTAAACCGGCCAGCCGCCGGGACCGCTAGTCCATCGGGCGCCGTCAGCGGATCAGGCTGACGGCGGCGCGCCGCCACCACTCTCGCCGATATGACCCTGATGATATAGAAGATCGTCGTTCCCGATCTCCATAATGTATCTACACGTTGCCATACGTGGATATCAGGGTTCGGGGAGGAACTTAGTGAAGAAATCCCTCGCGCTGGCCGGCATCACCGTGCTGGTCGGCAGCTGCCTCGCGGCCACCGCCGCGAGCAGCTCGGCGGCTCCGCCATCCCCCACGTCACCGCGACCGGACGCATCGGCAGTCAGCCGGGCAGACCAGGTAGTCAAGAGCCGTCCCGGAGTCATCGCCGCCGCGACCGGCGAGTCGTACACCGCGTACAGCAGCAAGGTCGACCCCGGCGGTGCCGCACACGTCCGCTACACCCGCACCTACCAGGGTCTGCGGGTCTACGGCGGCGACTTCGTCATTCACACCAAGGCCGGCGGCGCCTTCGCCGGTTCCTCGGTCGGCTTGGCCGGCCCGCTCACGCTGGCCACCACCCCCAAGGTCAGCGCGGCCAAGGCGGCCAAGGCCGCCACGGCCCGCTTCTCCGGCACGGTGACCGGCACCGGCGACGCCGAGTTGTTCGTCGACGCGAGCACCGGCCGGGGCCGGCTCGCCTGGGAAACCGTGGTCAGCGGCTGGGCGCCCGACAAGCAGACGCCCTCTCGGCTGCACGTCATCAGCGACGCGCTGACGGGTGCGTACATCGGCGAGTTCGACGAGATCGAGACGATCAACGGCACGGGTGCGAGCGTCTACTCGGGCTCCGTCACCGTTGACACCACGCTGTCCGGCTCGACGTACAGCATGATCGACCCGTCGCACGGCAACGGCCGCACCTGCGACATGAACAACGGCACCAGCACCTGCACGACGCTCACGGACGCCGACAACGCGTGGGGCACCGGCGCCACGTCCAACCGGCAGTCCGCCGCCGTCGACGCGCACTTCGGTGCCGCGACGACCTTCGACTACTTCAAGAACGTGCACGGCCGTAACGGTATCTTCGGCAACGGTGCCGGCGTGCCGTCCCGGGTGCACTACGGCAGCGCGTACGTCAACGCCTTCTGGGACGGCGCCCAGATGACCTACGGCGACGGCTCGGGCAACGCCCGGCCGCTGGTCTCCCTCGACGTGGCCGGCCACGAGATGTCCCACGGGGTGACCGAGGCCGTGGTCTCCGGCGGCCTGACCTACTCCGGCGAGTCCGGCGGTCTCAACGAGGCCACCAGCGACATCTTCGGCAGCATGGTGGAGTTCTACGCCAACACCACCGCCGACGCGGGTGACTACGACATCGGCGAGAAGATCAACATCAACGGCAACGGTACGCCGCTGCGCTACATGTACAACCCGACGCTGGACGGTTCGTCGCACGGCTGCTGGTCGAGCAGCACCAACAGCGTCGACGTGCACTACTCCTCGGGGCCGGGCAACCACTTCTTCTTCAACCTGGCGGAGGGCACCGGCGCGACCGCGTACGGCACCTCGCCGGTCTGTGGTTCCGCTCCTGCCGTGGTCGGCATCGGTCGCGCCAAGGCCGAGAAGATCTGGTTCCGGGCGCTGGACGCGTACTTCACGTCCAACACCCGCTACGTCAACACCACCACGCCGGCCAACACCTCCCGGGCGTACACCCTGTCGGCCGCGACCGATCTGTACGGCCTGTGCTCGACCGAGTACAAGACCGTGCAGGCGGCCTGGACCTCCGTCAACGTGGCCGGCAACGACGCCGCCTGCCCGACCGGCAACGACCACTCCGTCACGGTCGCGCCGGCCTCCGCCGCGGTCAACCCGGGCGGTTCGACGAGCGCTACGGTGACCACCGCGGTCACCAACGGCACCGCGCAGACCGTGACCTTCAGCGCGAGCGGCCTGCCCACCGGGGCGACCGCCACGTTCAGCCCGACGTCGGTCACGGCCGGCGGCACCGCCACGGTCACCATCAGCACGGCGTCGACCACCCCGGCCGGCAGCTACTCCGTCTCCGTGATCGGTACGTCATCGGTCTCCACCCGGTCGGCGACCTTCGCCCTCACGGTCAACGGGCCTCCGGGTTGCACCGCCAGCAACGCGACCGACGTGACGATCCCCGACAACACGACGGTCGAATCCACGGTGGCGATCAACGGTTGCGGCCGCAGCGCCTCGGCGACGAGCACCGTCGAGGTTCACATCGTGCACACGTACGTCGGTGACCTTGTGGTGTCGCTCGTGGCCCCGGACGGCAGCGCCTACACGCTGCGCAACCGGACCGGTGGTAGCGCCGACAACATCGACGCCACCTTCACGACGAACCTGTCCTCCGAGGCCGCCGATGGCACGTGGCGGCTGCGGGTCCAGGACGCCGCATCCGCGGATACCGGTTACATCAACAGCTGGACGCTCACCCTGTAGGTAGCGGGCGGGGCGGTCTCCACATTTCGTGGAGACCGCCCCGTCTCGTTTCGTCAGGTCGGCCGCTGTCGGTCGACGCCTCAGCGGCGGCGGTAGGAGGGCCGCCGGCGGCTCGGCATGAGGCGGCTGGTCGCGAAGCCGCCGACGAGTAGTCCGCCGACGAGCACGACGAGCAGCACGGGCAGGTTCGCCGGCGCTACCGCGCTTTGGCTGGCCGCGTTCTTCGCCACCTGTGCCACACCCGGCGGGCTGGAGCTCGCGTTCGGCGCCGGTGCGGTCGGCAGGGCCTTGAAGTCGACGATGCCGCTGGTCTCCAGCAACGTCATGTGCGTCGCGACGAACTGGTTGGTCCGCTGCGCGAGCTTGCGCACCGTGTCATTGCGGGTGGTCGCGCGGATCGTCGCGATCGCCGGGAAGATGTTGCCGTGCGCCGCCCGCAGCCGGTCGATGTAGATCTGGTCGAAGTCGGTGCCCTCGGCCTCTCTCATCTCGTCCAGCCAGCCCTGCTGGGCGCTGTTCGGCTCGTCGGGCAGGTCGATCTTCAGCTTCTTCGCGGCGGCGCGGGCCAACCTGTCGAGTTCCCCATGCTGCTCGGCGATGTCCCGGCCGATCTCCTTGATCCGATCATCGTCCGACTTCTCCTGCGCCATCTCCCCGGCCGGGATCTCCCACAATCCGGCGAGCCGAACCTTGATGACCAGGTCCTTGTCCGCGGCCGTGACGGCGCCGGCGGCCTTGTCGGTGATGAGTTCGCTCGGCGGCACCGGAACGCCCGGTTCGGCCCAGGCCGCGTCCGGTGCGAGCAGGAGCATCGCGGCAGAGGCGGCCACCGCACCCGACAGGCTGCGTCCCCAGGACCTTGGACGAACGGCGCGCATGGAACCTCCTAGTACGTCGCGTGTCCACTCACCGCCCTGACAGGCTTCGTGGCGAACACGTGCTGCTGGGAGCAAATACGCAGCCGGGGGCCGATCGGATGAACGTCGGGCCCCAAAACCTAGGAATTCTCTGTGAGGCCGGCTGGGGTCATCGCGGTGTCAGGCCGGTTTCAACGCCATTTCAGCGCGCCTTGCCAGCCCGGCGCACGGCACGGTCGAGTGCGGCGGGCTGACGATCACCTACCGGGACCTGGCCGACCGCGGGCTGAAACGCCTGCTGTTCCGGCCGAACAGCCCCAACGGAAGATGGCGTTCGACCCGTACCCTGACCGCGTGGGTGTCCTGACGATCATCCTCGCGATCACGGGGTTCATCGGCCTCGGGTTGCTCGTGCTGGGACCGGTCCTGGTGGCGCTGGCCGTCTCGAACGGCCGTGAGCGCCGGTGGGTCAGCCGGCACGCCGTCTCTCCGTGCGCCGCGCTGCGGCCCGGGTTGGGCCTGCCCAAGCGGTTCGCCGTCTACGGCGAGACCGCCCCCGGCCGCGACGGGCTGGTCACGGCGCCGCTGTCCGGCGTCGAGGCCGTGTGGTTCCGCACGATGGTGTGCTCGACCGACACCGTCGGCGACCCCGGCCTCACCACCACGACCGTCCTTTGGGAGCAGTCCGGCGGGGACCCGTTCGGGGTGGCCGACGGCACCGGCACCGCCGCCGTGTCGGCAGAGATACTCCAAAGGTCTACGTTCAATAGTCATCTGTCGATGTGGGCGCGCACCCGGCGGCCGGTGGCGCACCCCGGTCCGGTGCCGGTGCGGACCGTCGTCGACGAAGGCACCACGAGTCATCGCCGGCCCGGACCGTGGCTCCGGCAGTTCATCGACCGAGGGCTGGTCCGGGCGGATGCCGCGAAGCACGTGGACCAGGTGAAAGTGATCGAGCAGATCGTGCCGCCCGGCATCCCGCTGCACGTGATCGGCGAGCCCGCGATCCTCGACGGCGGGATCGCCGCGCTCACGCTGCCGAGAACCGGCCGCTACCTCGTCCTGAGCCGCGAGCCCGCCGAGACCGAACGGATACTGGCCGGCGACCGCACGTACGGGATGGGGTGTGCGGTGTGGGCGACGCTGGTCGGTGCCGCCTCCCTCGCCGTCTGTTTCGCCATCGCCTTCGCGATGGCGCGGTAGCGCGCAGCGCTCTTGTCGTGCGACTACTAGACGTGCGACTATAGGCATTCAAGTGGGCGCGGTTGCGCGGCGTCGGGCTCTCCCTGGGTGCCCTTGGCGTACCTAGGATGACGGGATAGCCGATAGTGACGCCTTCGTCGCCGTCGGCGTGGTCGTGGCAGACGCGGGTGATGTGCCCGGCGGCAGGGGTCGGGCAGAGCCGGAGCGAGGGGTAGCGGTGACGGAGCCGAACGCGTGGGTGCCGGAGGGTGTGGATATCACGGTGCCGAATGCATCGCGGGTGTACGACTACGCGCTGGGTGGCGTGCACAACTTCAAGGTCGATCGCGACTTCTGGCAGCGAGCTCAGCAGGTCATCCCGGACGCGCGCCTGCTGGCCCGGACGAACCGCGCGTTCCTCAACCGGGCGGTGCGGTGGCTGGCCGAGGAGCAAGGCATCGGGCAGTTTCTGGACATCGGCTCGGGCATCCCCACGCTCGGCAACGTGCACGAGGTCGCGCAGGAGGTAAACCCGCAGGCCAGGGTGATGTACGTGGACATCGACCCGGTCGCGGTGGAGCAGAGTCGCAGCCTGCTGCGCGACAACCCGCGCGCCCGGGCGATCCGGGGGGACCTCCGGGATCCGGAGCCGATCATCTCCCACCCGCAGGTGGCGGAGCTCCTGGACCTGTCGCGTCCGGTGGCGGTGCTGATGGTGGCCGTGCTGCATTTCATCGCGGACGAGGATGACCCGCAGTCGATCATCTCCCGGATAGGTGACGCGCTGATGCCGGGCAGCTTCCTGGTGGTCTCCCACTTCGGCCCGGACGTGACAGCGGAGGGCCGGGAGCGGCAGGAGACCTTGCGTAAGCTCTATCAGCAGACCCCGACCCCCTTCGTCATCCGCGACAGGTCGCAACTGCTGTCGCTGATGGACGACGTGTTCGAGGTGCTCGAGCCGGGGGTGACCACCGCCGGAGAGTGGCGGCCCGACCCCGACGAGGTCGGTGATCTGCCCCGGCAGCCGACCGTGCTGGCGGCGGTTGGCCGCCGGCGATAGCAGCCGCCTGCCCAGGACATCGCGCCTCGTCACTCCGGGGAGCATGGTCAAACTCGCCGCGAGACTCATCACCGACCTCGACAACGGCGACGCCGCCGCGGTCGTGCACCACATCATCCAGCTGTGCCACGCCCTCGACATCACCGTCACGGCCGAGGGCATCGAAACCGAGACTCAGTATCTGCGGCTACGCGGCCTCGGCTGTGACTACGGCCAGGGCTACCTGTTCGCCCGGCCCGGCCCGGCCGGCGTCATCAACGGACTGCTGCACCCCGGCGCCGCGCCGGAGGCCCGAGAGGCCCCAGTCAGCAGGCGCCGCCGCCGGTCAGCTGTCCCTTGCGCAGCAGCACGTTCTTGCCACTCAACGCGATCCGCATCCCCTCGGGGAGAACCTCGACGCCGCGGTACTCGAGGTTCGCCGGCAGGGCCGGTAGCGGGACCGCCGTATTGCGGGCCTTGACCTGGGCGAGCACCTTGTCGGCCGGGAAGACCAGACCGAACAGCTCGATCTGCTGGGGCGCGATGTCCAGCGTCGTGCCGGTGATCCTGGGCTTGGCGTACAGGACGAGGGGCGTCGGCGAGCCGTCCGGGTTGCCGCCCTTGGTGGTCGCGGTCAGCAGCCCGTTCTCGGCGCCGAAGGTCGTGGGCCGTCCGTCGCTCGAGGACAGTGTCGAGAACGGTCTGACCGTCGACCCGCCCACGGCCACTTTGATGCCGGCGCTGTCGACGCTCACCGAGCGGTACCGGACCCCCGCCGGCAGGGCGGGCAGCTTGCGGCTCAGCGACTCCTGCTTGACCTGCCCGAGCACGATCTTGGAAAGGAAGCTGTCGACCGGCCGGTTGGCACCGAGTATCTCGACCGATCGCGGCACCAGCGTCAGCGTCCCACCGTTGAGGCGCGGTGCGGTGTGAATGGTCAGCGGGACGTTGACGATCGGCTTGATGGCGAATGCCGTGGAGATGCCCAGCAGCCCGTTCTTGGCCTGGTAGGTGACCGGCCGGCCGTCCACCTCCTTGGGCAGCTTGCTGAGCGATTCGACAGCGACCCCGTCGAGCGCCACGTGCACGCCGTCCTTGCGGGGCGTGATGGACTTGTAGGTCACGCCTTCCGGCAACTCGGGCAGCTCCTGGACCCGGTCGCTGCCGACCAGTTCGGGGACCTGCTTGGCCGGCAACGTACGCCCGAACATCTGCAGCCGTTGCGGCACCGCGGCGACGGACCCGTCCCGCAGCTCCATCTTCAGGAACAGCTTGGCCGTGACAGCCTTGGCGTTGCCGGCCGGCGACTCCGTCGTCACGCTCAGCGAGCCGTCCTCGGCCCGGCCGTACGTGGTGGGCGGTTCCCCCGCCGCGGTCGGCATGTTGGCGAACCCGACGGTGATGGACGCGTCCATGCTGCCGGCCAGGGTGGTGCCCTCCTCGGGCTGGCTGACGGCGCGGAGAGTCGCTTCGAACCCGGCGTGGCGGGTGTCGCCGATTGTCACGTCCGGCAGCGACAGCGACAGCTCGGACAGCTTGCTGCGGAGCAGCTGCGGCACGAGCCGGCCGCCGCCGACCGTGACCTTGGGCGGCTGCGCCAGGCTGCCCGGACAGGCGACCTGGCTGGAGACCCGCTCGGCGACCAAGCCGGCGAGGTAACGGTCCAGAAAGGGCACGGGCAGCAACAACAGCGCCAGGAGCACGGCCAGCAGCGGCACCAGGCTGAACACCAGCAGCTTGGCTCGCCGGCTTGCCGGGAACCGGCCACCGGCCACATGAACAGGCATGAACTTGGCCACCCTGACACCTCCCGTGCACCGCATCGACAATCCTGGACGCTTTGCTACTGACCAGTACGGCTGGCGGGCGGTCGAGGTTCAGTGGTCTTGTTCGCGCTCGATCCGCGCCGGCAGCGCGCGGGACCGTGCCGAGCCGCTCTCACAGCGATCGATAGGATCGCCCGGCGCCCGGGGGCCCGGTGCGCGACCCGGGGAGGGGTACGGGTGGAGAACTCGCTGGTCGGGCGGCTTCCGGAGCTGGCGGTGCTGCGTGCCGCGCTGGACCGGCGCGCGGATGGTCCGGTGGCGGTCGCGATCCGCGGGGAGCCGGGCATCGGCAAGACCCGGCTGCTCGGCGAACTCGCCGACGACGCGGGCCGGCGTGGCTGCCTGGTGCTCGCCGGGCGGGCGGCCGAGTTCGAGCGCGAGGTGCCGTTCGGCACGGTCAAGAACGCCCTCGCCGACCACGCCGATGCGTCGTCCGCGGCGCTTGATGCCACCGACGTCCGGCTGCTGCGGACCATCTTCCCCGGGCTGGCCACGCCCGACGACACCGACGGGCCGCCGCTGCTGGCGGGCGAACGCTACCGGGTGCACCGGGCGGTCCGGGCGCTGCTGGAGGTCATGGCGGGCGACGGCGGGCTGGTGCTGATCCTGGACGATCTGCACTGGAGCGACGAGGGCTCGCTGGAGTTGCTCGATCACCTGCTGCGTCATCCGCCCCGGGGCGGGGTGCTGCTGGCGCTGGCGTACCGGCCGCGGCAGGTCGAGGCCCGGCTCGGCCAGGCGGTGGCGGCGGCCGTGCAGCGCGGGCTGGCCACCATCGTCACGGTGGGACCGCTGAGCCTCGCCGAGGCCGGTGAGCTGCTGCCGGCCGGGCTGAGCTCGTCCCGGCGCCAGCAGCTCTACCAGGCCAGCGCCGGCAACCCGTTCCATCTGGAGCTGCTCGCCCGCGACCCGGGCGGTGGGGAGGCGGCCCTGCCGGCCGCCCTGGCCGGCGAGTTCGCCGGGCTCGACGGGCTGCGCCGGCAGATCCTGTACGCGGCCGCGGTGGCCGGCGACGACGTCGACGCCGGCCTGCTGGCGGCGGTCGCCGACCTGCCGATGGGCGCCGTCCTGCCGGCCCTGGACGACCTGGCCGCCCGGGATCTGATCCGGTCCGACTCCTCCGGTGGCGCCTTCCGGTTCCGGCATCCGCTGTTGCGCAGTGCCGCGTACCACCAGGCCGGGGCGGGCTGGCGGCTGGCGGCGCACGCCCGCGCGGCGGAGGAACTGGGCCGGCGCGGCGCGCCGGTCGCCGACCGGGCGGTACACATCCAGGCCTCCGCGCCGGTGGGCGACCTGGCCGCGGTGCGCCTGCTGCGGGCCGCGGCGGTGGACGTCATGCGGGTCACGCCCGCCGCGGCCGCGCACTGGCTGCAGGCCGCCCTGCGGTTGCTGCCGGGGGAGCCCGGCGCCGTCGGTGACCGGCTGGAACTGCTGAACCTGCGCGCCCAGGCGCTCGGCATCACCGGCCGGCTGGCCGAGAGCCGCGAACTGCTGGGCCAGATCCTGGCGCTGCTGCCGCCCGGCACCGAGCACCGGGTCACCGTGGTGAGCTTCCTGACCATGGTCCAGCACCTGCTGGGCGACCACGGCGAGGCCCGCGCCCTGGTGCTGCGCGAGCTGCAGGAGCTGCCCGACCACCGGAGCGCCGCCGCCGGCGCGCTGCGCGTCGCCCTGGCGTTGACCACGCTGATGCCCGGCCCGGCCGAGGACGCGGCGGTCGAGGCGGCGATCAGCACCGCCCGGGAGACCGGGAGCCGGCCGCTGCTCGCGGCCGCCCTCGGCGTCGGGGTGGTGGCCAGCCAGGCCTTCGAGACGGCCGGCGGCCGTACCGGCGCCTGGCTGGACGAGGCGGTGGAGCTGATCGACGCGATGCCGGACCACGAGGTGGCCCAGCGGCTCGACACGGCGTTGTTTCTCGGCTGGGGCGAGCTCTATCTGGAACGCTTCCCGGCGGCGCTGCGCCACCTGCACCGCGCGTTGCACATCGCGCGGTCGACCGGCCAGAGCCACCTGATCGGCTCCCTGCAGACGATCGAGGGCGTGGTGCACTGCGCCACCGGCAACCTTCCCGGTGCGCTGCTGGTGCTCGACGACGCCATGGAGTCGGTGGTGCTCACCGGCGGGCGGGACGCGCATCCCCGGGTGCTCGGTTACCAGTGCTGGGCCCGGGTCTGGACCGGTGACGTCGATGAGGCGCTGGCCCTGGGCGAGCAGGCGGTGGCGCTGGCGCTCGGCGGCAGCGTGCAGGACTGGCAGTCGGCGGCGGCGGAGGGAATGCTGGGCTGGGCCCGGTACGCCGCCGGTGATCTGGACGGCTGCTCCGAGCTGATGCTGGAGGCGGGGCAGGGGCCCGGTCTGCCCGCCGTACGGCCGCTCTGGCAGCCCCGGTGGTTCGAGCTGCTGACCGCCGCGGCGGCCGCCGCCGGCGACCGTCGGCGGGCCGCCGATCTCGCGGCCCGCGCGGCCCGGCTGCCGGCCATCCCGGGCCGTCCCCGGCGGGCCGGCATGATCGCGATGGCCCAGGTCCACGCCGGGCTGCGGGTCGATCCGCGGGCGGCGGCGGGGCACGCGGCGCGCGCGGCGGCGCTCTTCACCCGGGCCGGTGACCGGCTCGGCGCCGCCCAGGCGCTCTTCTACTCGGGTGTCGCGCACCGGGCGCTGGACGATCCCGCCGAGTCGGCCCGGGCGATCGCGGCGGCCCGCAGCAAGTTCGCGCGCTGCGGTGCCCGGCCGCACTGGCTGGCCCAGGCCACCGGCATCCCGCTGGACGCCGAGGCCGGTCCCGAACCTCAGGACCCGGCGAAGGCGCACGGGCTCACCCCCAGGGAACGCGACGTGCTGGCCCTGCTGGCGGAGTCGCTGACCGCCGCCGCCATCGCGCGCCGGCTCGGGATCAGCGCCGGCACCGTCCACAAGCACCTCGCGGCGCTGTATCGCAAGCTGGGCACCGGCGACCGGCTGGCCACCGTCCTGCGGGCCCGGGCGCTCGGCCTGGTGCCCGACGGCGGCGGCTGACCATGCCGCGGGCGGCCGGGCCCCCCGCCCGGCCGCCCGTCGTCACCCCCGTCAGCCGATCACGAACGGACCCATGTGGTGCACCATGGAGGTCGCGTCGACCGGCGCCCCTGACGGAGTGGTGCAGGCTATGACCGCGCTCTCCGTGGTGGCGAAGGACTCCACCTTGCAGCGGGCGGTGCCGCCGCCGACCGCCGTCACGTGGACGGCGCCGGCCGCCGCCGCCCAGCCGTAGTTCACCCGGTACCGGCCGGTGCCGAGGCGCGTGACGTTGCTCGTCCCGCTGAGGAACCGGTACGCCGCCGCCGGTTCGTACGACGCCGCGGTGGCGCTGTGGGCGTACAGGTAGGAGGTGGGGTGGCCGTCGGAGTTGCAGCAGACCGACCGGCCGAAGAGGTTGCCGCCCTTGGCGTAGCTCATCGTGAAGCGGGAGTCGGCCGGTGCGCCGGTGGTGCCGAAGCAGCGGACCTGGATGTGCAGGTTCGTGCCGGACGGGCCCCAGTTCCAGACGGTGCACCACTCGGCGCCGGTGCCGTACGCGGTGACCTGGACGTGCCCGCCCGTCCCGGCCAGGCTCGGCGCGTTGACCGTGTAGACGCCCGTGCCGGACCGGGCGATCGTGTTGCTCGCGCCGGTGGAGTTGTACTGGTAGTTCGCCGGCGGCGTGTACGAGGCCGTGGCCGGCTGGTTGCCGAACACGTACACCAGCGGGGCGCCGCCGGTGCCGGTCAGGTTGGCGTAGCTCAGCGTGAACTGGCTGTCCGCCGGGGCCCCGGTGCTGTCCAGGCACTTCACCAGGATCCGCTGGCTGGTCCCGCTCGGCGCCCAGCTCTGCACCTTGCAGTACGTCGCGTCGGAGCCGTACGCGGTGACCTGGACGGTGCCGGCCCGCGCGGCCTGGCCGGGCAGGTAGACCGCGTAGAGGCCGACGTCCTCGGCGCAGACCTCGTTGACCGCGTGCCAGCTGTCGGACGAGTTCCACTGGCGGTCACTTGGCACGATGCACATCGCGGCATCCGGGGTGTCCAGCCAGACGTAGGCGGCACCGTACGGCCCGGCGGCGTGCGCGGCCGTGGGCAGCAGCGCCGTCGCCCCGGCGACGGCCGCGACGGCGGCGGCGCCGATCAGGCGGGACGCGAACGCACGCAGCCGGGCGGCGCGCGGTGCCCTGGTGGACGGTGATGGGGCCTGCATGTAGCGCTCCTTTGAGCCGGCGAGGATGGGCCCCGGGCGATGGCCCGCCCGGGACCAACGCAGTGTTGCCGTCGCCGGCCGGCCGGGACATACCCAATACTCGCCATGGCGCCACTCACCGGCGGGGCTCGACCACCACCGGTCCGTCGCCGGTGCGGTGCCTGTTCGTACTACCTACTTCTGCCCATGGCGTAGCCCGGCCGCGAGACGACATGCTTGCCCGCGGCCCGGCTGGGGGAATTTGCCGGGCTGCCGGGGATTTCCGTTCCTGGGGGGAAGGGGACGGTTCCGCGGCGCTCTCGCTCCGGGTGCCGACGTCGATGTGTACGCCGGGGGGTGCGCACATCGGCGTCGGCCGGCGGGCCGCCGTCGTGCGTCCCCGACATTTTCGAGGAGAAGCATGACCATAGTGCGCAAGACCGCCGTCGGGGCGTTCGCCGTGGCGGTGGGGACCGCCGCGGCGCTGGTCGGGCCGGCGCCCGCTTGGGCCGCCGGCACGTCCTGGGCCTACGTTCAGAGCAACATCCTGACCGTCGAGGCCGCCAACGGCGTGGTGAACAACTACTACGTGCGCAGCGGCTCGGGCGTCTTCCACTTCTACGACAGCGACGGCGCGATCCTGCTGGACCCGAGCCGGTCCGGCGGCTGCGTGTCGGCCACCTCCAGCATGATCAGTTGTCCGCTCTCGGTGGCCGAGCTGTCCGTCGACGCCCGCGACGGCAACGACTACGTGCAGAACGACACCGACCGACGGCTCGGTGTGCGCGGCGGCGGCGGCAACGACAAGATCCTCGGCGGCAGCGCCCGCGACTGGATCTTCGGCGACGCGGGCGAGGACCACCTGGAGGGTCGCGGCGGCAACGACGACGTGTGGGGCGGCGCCGACGACGACAAGACCTGGGGCGGCGACGGCAACGACACCATGGACGGCGGAGCCGGCAGCGACGAGGCCCACGGCGAGTCCGGCAACGACAACCTGATGAGCGCGGACGCCAAGGACCGGCTGCTCGGCAGCTTCGGCAACGACACCCTTCAGGACAGCAGGTACGTCGACGCGGGCTGGGATGACGACACGGTCAACATCCGCCACCATGGCACCGGGGACATCTGGGGCGACGACGGTTACGACACGGTCAGCTACACCGCCTGGACGATCCCGGTCTACGTCTCGCTGGACGGCAACTCCAACGACGGCTCCGAGGCGGCTGCCTGCGACGACTGGATCGGCTGCCCGGTGCCTTACGCCCAGCACAACGTGCACGGCGATTTCGAGCGGGTGATCGGCAGCCCCAACGGCGACAAGATCTCCGGCAACGGGGAGGTCGACGAGATCTACGGCGGTGGCGGCAACGACAAGCTCTACGGCAACGGGGGCAACGACCTGCTCGACGCGCAGGCCGGCACCTCGCAGACGCTGAACGGCGGCACCGGCACCGACACCTGCCGCGGCTCCGGCACGCTCAGCAAGAGCGGCTGCGACCTGCTCTGAGCAGACCCGTCCCGGCCGGCCGCGGCTGCTACCATCCCCTGCGCTGTTGACGGCGCAGGGGATGGAGCGTGCCGATGACCACGCTGGTGGGTCGCCGTTCGGAGCTGGCGGCGCTACGACGCTTGGTGGACACGGCCGGAGCACCCTCCGCCACGGAGATCGTCGGTGATCCGGGGATCGGCAAGACCCGGCTGCTGGACGAGCTGGCCGAGTACGCCCGGCGCTGCGGGCGGCTGGTGCTGCGGGGGCGTGCGGCCGAGTTCGAGGGGCGGGTGCCGTTCGGCCTGGTGGCCGACGCGCTCGACGACGTCGACCCGGCCGCTCTCGAGGGGGAGGATCTGGGCCTGGTGCGGTCGCTGCGCACCGGCCCGGCGGAGCCCGTCGAACGGTACCGGGTACACCGCGCGGTCTGCGCCTTGCTCGGGGCGCTGGCCCGGCCGTCCGGGCTCGTGTTGATCCTCGACGACATGCACTGGGCCGACGACGGCTCCATCGAACTGGTCGAGTACCTGCTGCGTCACCCGGCGCGCGGCCGGGTGCTGCTGGTCGTGGCCCACCGGCCGCGCCAGACCCCGGACCACTTGCGCGCCGTGCTGGCGCGCGCGGTGCGGAGCGGCGCGACGGCCCGGGTCCCGCTGAGACCGTTGACGCGGGCCGACGTGGACGAGCTGTTCGCCGATGAGGCGCCGGAGCGCCGGCGGCGGCTCTACTCCGCCAGCGGCGGAAACCCGTTCTATCTGCGGGCGCTGGCGGAACTGGCCGCCGGTGATCTGGTGCCGGCCGCGGCCGCCGTCGAGGGTGAGGTGCCGGAGTCGGTGCGCTCCGCGCTGCTCGCTGAGCTGTGCCGACTCACGCCGCGGCAGCTGCTGGTGACCCGCGCCTGCGCGGTGGCCGGTGACCGAGTCGAGGCCGGCCTCATCGCGCGCACCGCCGAGCTCGATCTCGCCGAGGTGCTTCCCGTGCTGGACGAGCTGGCCGCGCACGACGTGATCCGCCCGGTGCCGCCCGGCAACCGGTTCGAGTTCCGCCACCCCCTTGTCCGCCGGGTCGCCTACGACGCGGCGGGGGCCGGCTGGCGGATCGGTGCCCACGTCCGGACCGCTGCGGCCCTCCGCGCCGCCGGAGCGCCCGCCGCCGAGTTGGCCCACCACGTGGAACGGTCAGCGCAGCGTGGCGACGCGGAAGCGATCATGTCCTTGCGCGAGGCAGGCGCGGCCACCTTGCACAGGTCTCCCGCCGTGGCGGCGCACTGGCTGGAGACCGCCCTGCGGCTGGTGCCCGACGATCCGGCGGCCCTGCTGGTACGGCTCGACCTGCTCGGCATGACAGCCCGCGCGCTCGTGCTCAGCGGCCGGCTGGCCGACAGCCGCGACGCCCTGGACGAGCTGCGCCGGCTGGTGCCGGCCGGGATGGCCGAGATACGCGCCCAGACCACGGCCTACGGCGCCGCCGTCGAGCGGCTCCTGGGCCGCCACGCCGAGGCGCGCGCCCAGCTGCGGGCGGCGCTCGCCGAGCTGCCCGACCAGGACGGCCCGGCCGCGCTGGCCCTCAAGATCGGCCTGGCGACGGGCGTGGCGATGCGGGCCGAACCCGGACTCGATCGCGACTGGCCCTCGGCTGCGGTGGCGGCCGCCCGGCGGCTGGACGACCGTGTGGCACTGGCGTGTTCGCTGGCCCTGTCGGTGGTCACCGCGCATATGAACGGCTTGGCGAACGAGGAGGTCGCGGCCTGGCTGGACGAGAGCGCGGCGCTCACCGACGCGCTGCCGGACGGAGAGCTGGCTCCCGTCGTGGAGTCGCTCGTGTGGCTCGCCTCCGCCGAAACCTGCCAGGAGCGGCTCGACGACGCGAGCCGCCACCTGGTCCGCGCACTGGACATCGCCCAGACCACCGGGCAGAGCCACGTGGTGAACTACATCCACGGCATGTTCGGCGCCCGATACCTGCTGGACGGCCAGCTGGCCCGGGCCGCCGCGCACTACGAGGACGAGCTGGACGCCGCCTACCTGACCGGCAGCGACGCCCAGCGCAGCCTCGCCCTGCGCAACCAGTGCATGCTGGCCATCGTGGCCGGCGACGCCGAGAACGCGGTGCGGCTGGGCCGGGAGGCGCTGGCGTGCGCCGCCGAGGGCCAGTTCGCGACCGCCCGGCTGGCGACCGGAACGCTCGGCGGCGCCTACCTCCTGGCCGGCGACCCGGCGAAGTGTGTCGAGCTGGTGACCGACGCGAGTGGCGGTCAGGATCTGTGGGTCGTCGACCCGGTCGAGCGCAGCAACTGGTATCTGACGCTGGCCATGGCCGAGGCGGCGCTGGGTCACCCCAAGGACGCCGGCGCGTGGGCCGACCGCGCCTTCACCCATGCCGCCGGCCTGCCCAGGCGAACCGGGCTGGCCCACCTCGCGCGAGCGCACGCACTACTGCCGGACGACCCGGCCGCCGCGGCCACCGAGGCCCAGCGGGCGGTGGAGCTGTTGTGCGGTGCGGACGATCGGATCGCGGCCGGCCTGGCCAACGTGGTCGCCGGCACCGCACACGCCGCCAGTTCCCACCGGGAGGCGGCCGGCCAGAGGTTCGCGGCGGCGGTCGCCCTGTTCGAAGAGTGCGGCGCGCCGCACCAGGTCGAGAACGCATTGCGGGAACAGCAACGGACGAACGCCCGCTACCGATTGACCACGCGGGAGCTCGCGACGCTGAGGCTGCTCGCGGAGTCGCTCACCGCGGACGCTATCGCCCGGCGGCTCGGCATCACCGTCGGCACCATCCACAAGCACCTTGCCAGCCTGTATCGGAAGCTGGGCACCAGCGACCGACTGGAGACGGTCCTGTGCGCGCAGCGCCTGGGGCTGTTGCCGGGGAATACGGGGCCCGCGGGACCTGATCTACACCGGGTTCACGCCGCTCGACGGTGAGTGGCCCAGGACCCGCACCTCGGCCATGTTGAGCTCCTGCGGCGCCGCGGACGCGAGCCAGACCCGCACGTACCGGCCCGACGACGGGAGGTCGATCGTGGTTGGCCGGCCCGCCTGCTCCGTCTCGTGCACGCTGACCACACCCGGCGCGGTGAGGGCCTCGGCCAGGCTCGCGGGGAACGGCTGCGCGGAAACCAGGACGTGGTAGTCCGCCACCCGTTCGGCGCAGCAGTCCAGCCGGTTGTAGATCTCGATGGTCTCGATCTCGGTGGTCGCGCCGAGGTCGACCTGCCACCACGGCTGCGGTTCGGCGCCCGAGGTGGTGGAGAAGTCGGACAGGTCGCCGTTCACCGACTGGCCCGCCGCGTAGTCGGCCGACCAGTCGGAGATCTGCGTCGCCGTCTTTCCCTGGGCCACGTTGACCAGCGGCGGCAGGCCGAGAAACGCGTCGTGCTCGGCGCGCACCCGGTCGAGGAAGGCGTCGATGACACCGTCGCCGATCTGCACCATGCCCTCGACCCGGTTCTCGCCCGGCACCGAGCGGATCTGCCGGGCGCGCCGCTCCAGGTCCGTCATCCGTACGCGCGCCGCGGCCGCTGCAGCCGCGTCACCCGCCCGGATCGCGGCACGCACGTCCAGGCCGTTGTCCATCGCCTGGCCCCACAAGACGGTGGCGTCCAGCCAGTTCGCCGTGTCCGCGAGGAAGCCCGCGTCGCGGACGGTGCCGCGGATGGTGGCCGGCGCCGCGATGATGCCCCGGACGTACGCCCTCAGTTCGGGGGACTCCGCCGCGAGGAGGGCGGCCAACGCCGGTGCCTGCGGCTGCCACGGCTGGGCGCCGAAGGTCGGGGCGAGATGGTTGAGGTCGAAGAAGACGAGCAGGGCCCGCGTGCCGGCCGGGTCGCCGCCGGCCAGGTACGACGCGGCCCGCTGCCAGCTCGCGGCGGGCTGGTAGGCCCGGTCGTTCCAGGCGAAGTCGGCCATCGTGAAGACCGCGACCTTGCTGGCGGCGGCCTGGTTCATCGGGTTGGCGACGATCCCGGCCAGGTGGTCGGAGAGCCCGGCCTCCCGCTTGTCGTACGGCGCGAGCAGCAGCCTGCCGGCGGCCTGGGCATAGTCGTTGACCGGATAGTTGTCCCAGACGAAGACATCCCGGCCGAACAGCTCGGACGCGCGGGACGCCTGAGCGACGGTGATGCTCGGCGGTACGACATCGGTGCCGGTCCACATCACCAGCACTCCCGGGTCGAGCGTGGCCCGGATGACCTGCTTGTACGCGGTGTCGGTGAGGTCGCCGTACTCGGTCGGGACCATCTGCAGCGGCCTGGTCTCCGGATGGCCGGCCACGAAGCCGCGCTGCACGTCGTTGAGCAGGTCGACCTGCGCCCGGGCAGCCGCTCCCGGGCCGGGCGCGCCGTACGCCGTACGGTCGTCCACGCAGTTCCACCGGCCGTAGCTGATGTCGTCGAGCGGGATGGAGAAGTCCCGCACGCCGAGGTCGTACACGGCCTGCAACTTGGCGGTGAGCGCCTGCCGGTCCGCGGCGCTGGAGTAGCAGATCGACGCGCCGGGCGACAGCGCGAACGTGAACCGGACGTGGTGTGCCGTGGCGGCGTCGACCAGCTGCCGCAGCTCGGCGAGCTTGTCCGCGGGATACGGCTCGCGCCAGCGGTCGCGGTGGTAGGGGTCGTCCTTCGGTGCGTAGATGTACGTGTTCGCCTTGATGTCGCCGTAGAAGGCGAGCTGGTCCAGGCGCTCGGCCGGGGTCCACGGCGAACCGTAGAAGCCCTCGATGGTGCCGCGGCGCGGCATCGCGGGATAGTCGCTGACGGACGCGCCGGCGATGCGCCGCGGCAGGGCGAGCTGCCGGAGGGTCTGCACGGCGTAGTACTGCCCGGCGGGGTCGGCGCCGCCGAGCACCACCTGGCGCCGCTCGACGCGCACGGTGTATCCCTCGGCCTGCTGCGGGACCGCGGTGCCGGCGAGCAGGGCGGAGATGTCGGGACGGGCAGCGGGTCCGAGATAGACCGTGAGCCCCGCCCGGTTCGAGGGCCGCGACCGCCGGACGACGTGGTCGGCGCCGAGCCGGCGCAGCACCGTGCCGAGCAGGTCGGCGGCGGCGCGGTCGGTGGCGTCCGTGGCGATCAGCTCGACCCGGTCGGGCACGGCGACGTCCGGGCCGATGCGCTCGATCCGTTGCGGTGTGGGGGATACGACCGGTAGCGCGGTGGCGGGTGCGGCGGCCGCCGGCCCGGTCGCGCCCGCACTGGCCAGCAGGGTCGTGGCGAGGATCGGGAGAAATCTCGTGGGCCGAAGCATCCGAAAAGCATAGATGATCGTGAGTATCTAGCGCTATCCTGAAGCCCTTTAGTACTGTGTGGACAGTACCCCATACCTCCGGAGGTGCGCGTGCTTCGTCGCCGCTCGGTCACCACACTCGCGGCTGTCGCGACCCTGGTCGCCGCCCTCGCGGCGGTCCCCGCGAGGGCCAGCGACACCCTGCCCTGGACGGGTGCCGCGGCCAAGGGCGCCAACCAGCCCTTCCAGCACGGATACACCAGCGCCGACCTGCTGCGCTGGGCGCCGGGTTCGGATCTGTTCGGCGATCTGACCCGGTCCCGGGTGCCGCTCCAGCCCCGGGTCGCCCCGCTGAAGGAAACCCAGGCCGACCCCGGCCTCGACCCGGCGGTGCAGATGCTGACCCTCGCCGGGGACTACGGCAACGCCTTCTTCGAGAGCTATCCGTACAACAACGAGTTCAGCGCATACCTGTTCAACTACTGGCAGTACACCGACTTCTACGCGCCCTGGCACGGCATGGCGACCGAGGGCGTGCCGGAGCGGTTCTACGACCCGACGCTCGACTGGCGGGAGAAGTGGTTCGAGTTCGGGATGCTCAACCTGCCCAACCCCGGGTATACCAACGCGGCGCACCGCAACGGCGTGAAATCGCTCGCGTGCATCTTCTTCTCCGAGAACGACCGCGGCACCCAGACGTACAGCGAGCTGCTGGTCCAGGACGCGAACGGTGACTTCCCGGTGGCCCGCAAGCTGGTCGAGCTGGCCCGCTGGTACGGCTTCGACGGCTACTTCCTCAACCAGGAGGAGCCGTCGGTCGCGGTCGCCGACATCCCGCGCTACAAGGCCTTCCTCAAGGTGCTCCGGGATTCCGGGATGTACGTGCAGTTCTACGACGCGGTCGACAACAACACCGGCGCCCGTTCCTACCAGAACGCCTTCAACAGCGTGAACGCCCCGTGGGTGCGCGATCCGAAGCTCGGCGACGTCAGCGACTCGATGTTCCTGAACTACTGGTGGAGCAAGAGCCGGCTCACCTCGTCGCGCGACTACGCGAGGTCGATCGGGCTCGACCCGCGCAAGACCGTCTTCGCCGGGGTGGAGGCCGGCGGCTACCAGTTCAACCAGCCGTACAACCTGCAGGACAACCTCGACAGTGCCGGCGTGCCGATGAACGGCATCGCGACCCTCGGCGCCGACTTCGTGCACTCCGACATGGCCGGCAAGGAGGACGACGCCAACCAGTGGAAGGCGTACGAGCGGGAGCGGCGCTGGTGGACGGGCAGTTCGACCGGCGGCGCCGACGACGCGCCGAACTGGAAGGGCATCTCGGCCTACATCACCGAGCGGTCCGCGGCCGGCGGCACGGTCTTCGACACCACCTTCAACACCGGGCACGGCCTGGAATACGTGGCGAACGGCACGGTGTCCAACCCGGCCGAGTGGTCGAACATCAACATCCAGGACTACCCGGTCACCTGGCAGTGGTCCGTCGCGGCGGCCGGTGGCGCGACCCCGCTCGGGGTCGACTATGACTACGGCACCCGGTCCACCAAGCCGGACCGGTTCTCCTACCAGCAGGTCGGCGCCTACCAGGGCGGCAGCTCGCTGGTGCTGACCGGCGACCTGGCCGCCGACAACTACCTGCGGCTCTACCGCACCGACCTGGCCGTGACCGACAAGTCGAAGCTCGCCGTCACCTACCGCAAGGTCTCCGCGAGCGACGCCTCGCAGTTGCGGGCCGCGATCACCTTCGCCGACGCCCCGGGAGCGGTGGTGCAGGTGCCGGTCGCCGGGTCGGGCGCGCAGGGCGGCTGGACCGAGGCCACGCTCGACCTGTCCGGGTACGCCGGAAGGCGGATCGTCACCCTCGGCCTGTCCGCCGCCGCCGGGCCGGCCACCGTCGCGGGCTACCAGCTCAACGTCGGCCGGATCACGCTGACCGACGGCGCGTCGCACCGGCCCGCGAAGCCGACCGGATTCCACCTCCGGGCCGCGCTGACCGGCACCGACGAGCTCGAACTCGGCTGGAACCTGGACGGCTACGACAATGTGGCGCAGTACGCGGTCTACGACAACGGTGGGTACCTCGGCGGCAGCTACGACGACGTCCTCTACGTCAAGCGGTTCACCTCGACGAAGGGCACCCTGCAACTGCGGGCCATCGGCCACGACGGCAGCGTCAGCGAGCCCGCCACCATCGCGTACGACTTCGGTAAGGCACCGGGTGACGTGACCGCCACGGCGGCCGCGGATGGGAACGTGACGGTCAAGTGGCCGCAGCCGGTGCCCGCCAACACCCGGGTGAAGGTGACCTCGCAGTACCGGGACCAGAAGATCGTCAAGGAGACCACGGTGACCGCCGGCGCCACCTCGGCCGTGCTGTCCGGCCTGCCCACGACCGGCGGGCACTACCTGGTGACGGTCTGCGCCGGCGGCACCCCGGTCGCCTACCGAGGCGAGTTCGCCGACAGACAGGTCGAGCCGTACCCGGCCGCGCTGGTGAAGATCACCGGGAACACGTTCCGGTTCGCCACGCCGACGACGCCGGACTGGTACAAGCTCTATGTGAAGGAGGACGGTGTGGCCAAGACCTTCGCCACCACCTATTCGTCGGGGGCGAAGCCCTACATCATCCGCGGGCGGACAACCCTGACGGCGCTGACGGTCGGCATGGCCAGGTCCACTTCGGAGGTCACCGTGACGATCGAGGACTACTCGGGCAACACCGCGACCACGGTGGTCCGGAGAGCCGCGACCGGCTGAGCCGCTCCCGTGTACGGTGTTGGCCCCGAGAAAACCGAGGAAGTATGCCGCCGCGCAAAAGCCGCCCGACCCTCAAGGATCTGGCCACCCGCCTGGGGATCTCCGAGTCGGCCGCGTCGTTCGCGCTCAACGGCCGGCCCGGCGTCTCGGAGCAGACCCGCCAGCGGGTGCTGAACCTGGCGAAGGAGTTGCAGTGGGCGCCGCACCACGCGGCGCGCACGCTGTCCGGCATCGTCACGTCGATGACCGTCGGCTTCGTGCTGACCCGCGACGTGCGGGAGTTCGGGATGGAGAGCTTCTACCTGCGGCTGCTGACCGGCGCGCAGGCGGTGCTCAGCGACCGGGGCTACGCGCTGCTGTTCCAGATGACGCACTCGGTCGACGAGGAGCTGGCCGTGCTGCGCCGCTGGAGCGAGGAGCGCCGGGTCGAGGGTGTGATCATCAGCGACCTGCGCCGGGGCGACCGGCGGCCGGCGCACCTGCGGGAGCTGGGCCTGCCGGCGGTGCTGGCCGGCGGGCCCGACCCGAAGCGGCTGCTGCCGTGCGTCAAGGTCGACGACGGGGTGGTGATCCGGCTGCTCGTCGAGCACCTGCGGGAGACCGGACACCGGCGGGTGGCGTACGTCAGCGGCCCGGCCGACCTGCTGCACGTCCACCGCCGGACAGCCGCGTTCTGGCAGGCCGCGGCGGGCCTGCTGGCCGAGCCGGCGGTGGTCGGCACCGACTACAGCGACGAGCAGGGTGCGGCCGCCACCCGCCGGCTGATCGGCGCGGACGCCCGGCCGGACGCGGTGATCTTTGACAACGAGGTGCTGGCGGTGGCCGGCGTGCGGGCGCTGCGCGCGGCGGGCCTGTCCGTGCCGGCCGACATCTCGGTGGTCAGTTGCGAGGACTCGGCGATCTGCACGGCGTTGACGCCGTCGTTGACCGCGGTGCAGCGCGACCCGATCGTGTTCGGCGAGGCGGTGGCGCGCAAGCTGCTCCGGCTGGTGCACGACGAGCCGGAGCCGGCCGGCGAGGCGCAGCAGCCGACCATCGCCATCCGGGAGAGCACCCGCGCTCGCTAGTTCGATCCGCATCTATCAAGCTATTTGTGGATATCTATTGACTGGCGCACTAAAGCGCTTTAGCGTTTGACCTCGTGCACCTCAATTCGTCCACTGTGCTCGCCCGCCTGCAGCGGGTGGTCCGGGACCGCATCCGCCCCCTGTCGCACCGGCCGGTCGCCGACGTTTCGGTGACCGCCTGGCGGGTCGACGGCGACGGCGAGCCCGTGCCGGCCGCCCGAGCGCTCGGGCTGACCGGGGAGCGGCCCGCCTATCAGCCGCTCGCCGTCGGCGACACCTGGGCACCGGCGTGGGGCACCACCTGGCTGCGCGTCGAGGGCCGGGTGCCCTCCTGCTCGTCGCCGGTCGAGCTGGTGCTCGACCTGGGCTGGTTCGACCACTCGGTGGGCGGGCACTGCGAGGGCCTCGCCTACCGGCCGGACGGCGTGCCGGTCAAGGCCCTGCACCCGCGCAACGGGTGGGTGCGGCTGACCGGGCCGGGCGCCGCCCCCGGCGTGCTCGCCGCGGACGGCTCGTTCACGCTCTACGTCGAGGCGGCCGCCAACCCGCTGCTGCTGGGCCTGCCGCCCTTTGTGGAGACCACGCTCGGCGAGAAACCCGGTCCGGGCGAGCCCGAGCCGTACCGTCTGGTCGCCGCATGGCTCGGCGAGTTCTCCCCGGAAGTCTTCGAGCTGTTGCGCGACCTCGAGGCCACCGGCGACCTGCTGCCGCAGCTGAGCCCGGACGAGCCGCGCTACTGGCGGGTGCTGCGCGCCGTCGAGGCCGCCCTCGACGCGACCGGCGTGGCGGAGGCCCGCGCGGCGCTGGCCGGCGTGCTGGGCCAGCCGGCCCACGCCACCGCGCACCGGATGACGGCGGTCGGCCACGCGCACATCGACTCGGCCTGGCTGTGGCCGCTGCGCGAGACCCGGCGCAAGGTGGCGCGCACGCTCACCAACGTGCTGGCGCTGATGGAGACCGACCCCGACCTGGTGTACGCGATGTCCTCGGCCCAGCAGTTCGCCTGGGTGCAGGAGGACCACCCGGAGCTGTTCGAGCGGGTCCGCGAGCGGGTGGCGCAGGGCCGCATCGTGCCGGTCGGCGGCATGTGGGTGGAGTCGGACGCGGTGATGCCGGCCGGCGAGTCGCTGGTCCGGCAGATCAGCTACGGCCAGCGCTACTTCGCCGAGGCATTCGGGCACCACTCCGAAGTGGTCTGGCTGCCGGACAGCTTCGGCTATTCCGGAGCGTGGCCGCAGCTGGCCCGCCGGGCCGGATACCGCTGGTTCCTCACCCAGAAGATCTCCTGGAACGACGCCACCGTCTTCCCGCACCACACCTTCGCCTGGGAGGGCATCGACGGCACCCGCATCCTGACCCACTTCCCGCCGTCGGACACGTACGCCGCCGAGGTCACCGCGGCCGAACTCCGGCACGCCGTGACCAACTTCCGCGACAAGGCGATCTCCAGCCACTCGCTGCTGCTGTTCGGGTACGGCGACGGCGGTGGCGGCCCCAACCGGGAGATGCTCGCCCGCGCCCGGCGCTTCCACGACCTGGAGGGCGCGCCCCGGGTCACCCTGCGCGGCCCGGAGGACTTCTTCGCCGAGGCCGAGGCCGAGATCGGTGACCGGGCGCCGGTCTGGGTCGGCGAGCTCTACCTGGAGCTGCACCGCGGCACGCTGACCTCGCAGATCGCGATGAAGCAGGGCAACCGCCGGGCCGAGGCGCTGCTGCGCACCGTCGAGCACCTGGCCACGGTCGCCGCCGTCCGGGACGGCGCCGCATACCCGTACGACGAACTGGACGAGGCCTGGCGCACGGTGCTGCTGCACCAGTTCCACGACATCCTGCCCGGCTCCTCGATCTCCTGGGTGCACCGCGAGGCCCGGGAGACGTACGCCCGGCTGGACACTCGGCTGCGGGCCCTCCTGCCGAGCAGGGGTGCGCCCGGGCGCCTGGTCGGCGGCAGCGTGCTGCGTGACTCGCCCAACGAAGCCCCGGTCGCGGAAGGCGTGCTGGACAACGGCATCCTGCGCGCCGTCATCGGCCCCGACGGCCTCGTGCGACAGCTGACCGACCTGCGCACCGGACGGGAAGTCGCCCTCGACGGCTTCGGCACGCTCGCCCTGTTCCGCGACGAGCCGGTGCGCTGGGACGCCTGGGACCTCGACCGGCACGTGCTGCGCAACCCGGTGCCGATGACCGGACCGGTGACCGTCGAGACCACCGGCACCGGCGTCGTCGTCAACCGCCGGCACGGCGATTCGGCCTTCACCACCACGTACGCCCTGAGCGCCGATCGCCTGGACATCACCGTCGAGGTGGACTGGCAGGAGCGCGAGCATCTGCTCAAGCTCTCGTTCCCGGTCGCCGTGCGCACGTTGCGGGCCCGCTACGAGACCCAGTACGGCGCCATCGAACGCCCCACCCACGAGAACACGCTCGCCGACGAGGCCCAGTACGAGGTCTGCTCGCACCGCTGGGTGCACGTGGGCGAGCCCGGCCTCGGCGTCGGGGTGGTCAACGACTCCACCTACGGATGCGACGTCCGCCGGATCCCCGGTGGCACCGAGATCCGGCCCACGCTGCTGCGCGCCCCGCGCTTCCCGGACCCGGACACCGACCGCGGGCGGCACACGTTCCGGTTCGCCGTGCTGGCCGGCGACGAATCGCGGACCCGGTACGCCGCCGACGAGCTGAACGCGCCACTGCTCGACGCGGTCGCCGACGTCGCACCGCTGTTGTCGATCGACCTGGAGTCGGGTGCCGCGGTCATCGACTGGGTGAAACTCGCTGACGACCGTGGCGGCGATGTCGTCGTCCGGGTGCACGAAACCCTCGGCGGGCAGGCCCGTGCCCGCCTCGAGACCGGCTTCGCCGCCACGGTCACCGAGACCGATCTGCTCGAACGTCCGCTACCCGACGGCTACGACCTGCCCGTCGCGCTGGCCGGCGAGCGGCTACTGCTCGGCCCGTACCAGATCGCCACGCTCCGCCTTTCCCCCACACCGTCCGAGGAGTACTGACATGAAACCCATCAGGTACGTCCTGCCCGCCGTGCTCGCGTTCACCCTGGGTGCCTGCGGCATCGGCGGCGGCAGCGACGAGTCGACCGCCCCGGTCAGCGGCAAGGTCACCGGCGAGATCACCTTTCAGACCTGGAACCTCAAGGGCAGCTACGCCGACTACTTCAACGGGCTGGTGACCGCCTTCCAGAACGCCAACCCGGGCACCGCGGTCAAGTGGATCGACCAGCCGCCGGAGGGCTACCAGGACAAGCTCTCCGCGGACGCGGCCGCCGGCTCGCTGCCGGACGTGGTCGACATCGGCCCGGAGGCGGCGTTCACCCTGGCCAACGCCGGCATGCTGCTCGACCTGTCGAAGACCGACCCCGGGGCGCAGTCGGCGTATCTGCCGAAGGCCTGGGACGCCAACAAGTTCGCGTCGCTCGGCGGTGGCACCTACGCGTACCCGTGGTATCTGAACACCGGGCCGTCCTTCTTCAACACCGCGCTGCTGGCGAAGTGCGGCGTGGCCAAGGACCCGCTGCCCGCGACCTACGACGCCCTGTTCGCCGCGGGCAGGACCATGGCGACCAAGTGCAAGGGCGACACCACGATGGTCGGCCGGCTGCCGGCCATCGAGACCTTTGGGACGTACGGCGTACCGCTCATGGACGCCCAGGGCGCCAAGTTCACCTTCAACGACGCCAAGGGCGTGGAACTGGTCAACCACTACAAGGACCTGTACAAGGCCGGTGGCATGACCGAGGACACCCTCAACAAGCTGCAGACCGGTGAGCTGGACGCGTTC
>NZ_QHHV01000011.1:0-23780 GCF_003947245.1 Actinoplanes sp. ATCC 53533
CACCGCGCCGGACGGGCAGCCCGTCGTCGCCATGATGCCCTCGGCGTGCTCGGCGATGATGTCCATGTCCATCCGGGGCCACTTGACGTAGTGGCCCTCCATGGACGCCCGCGAGCTGAGCCGGAACAGGTTTTTCAGCCCCTGCGCGTCGCGGGCCCACATCGTCTTGTGGGTGATCGCGCCGTTACCGGAGATGTCGTCGCTCTTCTGCTCCGGCCGGCCCCACTTCACCCGGGCCTTGTGCAGCCGCGACTCGGGCGCCACATACGCCTCGATGCCGATGACCGGCGTGATGCCGGCGGCGGTCGCCTGCCGGTAGAAGTCGTAGGCCCCGTGCATGTTGCCGTGGTCGGTGATCGCCGCGGCCGGCATGCCGAGGCGATTGGCCTCGGCGAACAGATCCTTCAATCGGGCGGCGCCGTCGAGCATCGAATACTCGGTGTGCACGTGGAGATGCACGAACGAGTCAGACACCCAGGGCCCCCTTTTCCGCCGGCGATACAGACTCGGGAGAGCCTAGTCCGGCGGGGGCCTCGGCGGCACCGCTGACACCCGTCCTATTCGGCGAATGGCTCGATCATCACAGCCGCGGCGCGCATCCAGGCCTGGCGCGTCTCCGGCTGCAACACGCTGTATTCGATCGATGACCCGACCTCGAGCGCCGGGTCGTACGGCACGACCGCGACGGCCCTGGTCCGGGTGGCGAAGTGCTTGGCGAGGTCGTCGAGCAGCGGCAGCTTTCCGGGCGACGGGCACGAGATCAATGTCACCGCGTTGGCGACGAGATCCTCCATGCCGGTCTCGTTGAGCACGTCCAGCATCCAGTCGGCGGTGAACGCGGCGTCCTCGCGCGGCACCGTGGTGATGACCAGCTGGTCGGCGCTGCGCATCACGGTCTGCCAGTTGACGCTCTCGACGTTGTTGCCGGTATCGACGCAGATCACGTCGTGGGTGCGGCGCAGCAGGTCCATCACCCGGCGCACCGTGCTCTGGTCGAGCCGCTGGGCGAAGCGCGGATTCTCCTCGCCGGCCAGCACGTCGTACGAGCCGTCGGAGGCGTGCCGCAGGAAGTCGTCGAGGTGCGACATCATCTGCTCGCCGTGCATGTTCTCGATCTCGAGCAGCTCGCTGACCAGATGCCTTATGGTCCGGGCGTGCCTGGCGCTGCCGGCGCGCAGACCCAGCGTGCCGCGCAACTCGTTGTCGTCCCAGGCCAGCACGCCCCGGCCGCGCACGCTGCCGATGGTGGCAGCGGCGAGCACGGTGGCGGTCGTCTTGTGCACCCCGCCCTTGGGATTGGCGAACGCCAGCACCCGCGGCTTGCCGAGCTTGCGGCGCAGCACCGAGACCGCGCGGTCCTCCTGCTCGGGCCGGGCCTGGCGCCACTCGATCCGGGCCGCGGCCGGCGAGGTCGGCATGGGCGCGCTGGTGACGAGCGGGGCGGGCGGCGGCAGCGGCGCGGGGGCCACCGGCGGCGGCATGACGGAGGCCGCACCGACCGAGGCGGCACCCCGGCTCGGCGGCGGAGCCAGCTCCGGGGCGACCCGGCCGATCGACGACGGCACGGAGCGGGTGGCGGGGTTGAAGAAGCTGTGCGGCTCCTCGGTGGCGGGCCGGGCCTGGAAGCCCTCGCCGATCCGGGACTGGCGGCGGGACTCGGCGAGCGGGTTGACCGGGCGCTGATCAAGCGCGCGCTGATCGAGGGCGCGCTGGTCGAAGGGGCGCTGCTCCATCGCCCGCGGGTCCATCGGTCGCTGCTCCGGCGGCGCCGGCAGCGGCTCGGACTGGCCCAGCCGCTCGCCGAGGCTGGCCCGGCCGGGACGCCGGTCGAGCGGATTGACCGGACGGCGCTCCGGTGACCGCTGGTCGTAGCCGCCGCGGGCCGGATCGCCCTGCCGGGATTCACTCTGTCGGGGGTCGAGCGGGTTGAAGGGCCGGCCGACCCGCCCGGGCGGCTGTTGGCCGCCCGCCGTGCGGCGGGCCTCGGCCTCCGGATCCTCGCGCTCGTTGTCGCCGGCCTCGTCGGCCGCGCGCGACCCGTGTCGGGCACGGTCGAGCAGCGCCCGCCAACGCGGGGCAGGTTCCGCAGGCCGGCCCCAGCCGGTCTCGGTCCCATCCACGGCTCGTCCTCCCAGCGACTGCTCGATGTGCCTGATCGATCTGCCTACTCGGTGCCCGTCCGATGCCCGGCGGGCCTCGTCGCCCTAGACAGGCTACGGACGCCAACCCTATTCAGGCCACACCCAAAGCCCGCAAATGCCCGGCGGTCTTGATCACCCAGCGACACAAACCGCTTGCACGTGCACCTACTCGTACGCACGGCAGGACCCAGTCGTTCAGGGTGTCAACGTCTGGGCGCGTCGCGAGATGCTCCCGACACCGTCGAGGGCAGGTCGGAACCGGGGCTCACGGATAGCGCGGGGGCTACGGCAGCGCTCTCCTGAACTGCCGGGGCAGAAGGACCGGACCCCACAACGGGGCCATCGGGTGAGGCAGATGTCACAGCAGCCCCGGACGATGAGGGTAGTGGCGCGGGGCTCGCCGGGGCAACACTCTGCGACCGTAAAGGCACAGTGGGCGCACCTGACTTGTCGTCGTCCTCGGGGACGGTCGTGGTCTGCTCGGGCAGGACCGGCCGGAACTCGGTGCGGTCCAGCCGCCGTACCTCGGGGGCGGGATCGACCACCCGGACCTCGGCCCGGCGGGCGAGTTGCTCCAGCGTGCCGGGCGCTGTCCGCACCACAGCGGCGAACAGGCAGGCACAGTGCGCCCGATAGGCGGCGGCCTCCGCGGCGGCGGTCCGCGCGGCGCTGTCGTACGCCCGGCGCAGCCTGAGCTCGTTGACGCCGTCGCCCTTCAGCTCCTCGCCGAGCTTGCGGTAGTCGGCCTGCTCCTGGTCACGGGCCAGGGCGGCGTTGAGCATCCCGGCGACCACGTCCTGCGACATCCGGTAGACCGGGATCTTGACCACCTGGGTGCGCACCTCCGGCAGCGGCGCCCGGGCGTAGACCTCGGCCACGGGCACGCCGTCGAGGACGGCCTGCAGCTTGTCCGGCGCGAGATAGGCCTTGAGGCTGACCAGCGCCCACGTCTCACCCGCCGCCGGCGAGCCGGACGCGGGCAGCAGGGCAGCCAGCTCACGACGGCTGGACCGCAGGTAGCCGGCGACGGACTGGCCCTCGACCACCCCGACCCGGACCACGTCGCCGGTGGGATTTTCCGGCCCGGGACCGTGATCGGCCACCCAGACGACCGTGACCAGCAACGCGACCGCCGACGCCACGGCCAGCCCGGTCATGATGCGCAGCCGGGACGGTGCCGTGCCGATGCGGGACAGGCCGCGGGTCAGCGGCGGCAGCATCCGGTCCCCGGGCCTCATCGAGGTCTCCCCCTCAGACGGCGGTCATCAGCTCGCGTCGCGGAGCACGTCCAGCGCGTACCCCAGATCGTCAGGGTAGTCGCTGACGAAGCGGACCTCGTCCTGCGTACGGGGATGGACGAAGCCGAGCTCGCGGGCGTGCAGCCACTGGCGGCCGAGCTTGAGCCGGGCGGACAGGGTCGGATCGGCGCCGTAGGTGATGTCGCCGACGCACGGGTGCCGCATCGCGGAGAAGTGCACCCGGATCTGGTGGGTGCGGCCGGTCTCCAGCTTGACGTCGACCAGGCTGGCCGAGCGGAACGCCTCGAGCGTGTCGTAGTGGGTGACGCTCGGCTTGCCGCCGGACATCACCGCATACCGGTAGTCGGCGGTCGGGTGCCGGTCGATCGGCGCGTCGATGGTGCCGCGCAGCGGGTCCAGGTGGCCCTGCACGACCGCGTGGTAGCGCTTGTCGACCTCGCGCTCCTTGAACGCCCGCTTGAGCGCGCTGTAGGCCAGCTCGCTCTTGGCCACCACCATCAGCCCGGTGGTGCCGACGTCGAGGCGGTGCACGACGCCCTGGCGCTCGGCGGCGCCGCTGGTCGCGACGTTCTGGCCCATCGCGGCGAGCCCGCCGATGACCGTCGGGCCGGTCCAGCCCGGGCTCGGGTGGGCGGCCACGCCGACGGGCTTGTCCACCACGACGATGTCGTCGTCGCTGTAGATGATCTTCATGCCGTGCACCGGGGTGGCTTCCAGCGTCGGCGCGGTCACCGGCGGCGGCAGCGTGACCTCGAGCCAGGAGCCGGCGGTGACCTTGTCGGACTTCGGCCGCGGGATGCCGTCGACGAGCGCGTCGCCGGACTCGACCAGGGTGGCGGCCGCCGTCCGGGACAGGCCGAAGATGCGGGACACGGCCTGGTCGAGACGCATCCCGTCCAGACCGTCCGGTACGGGCAGGGAACGGCTGTTCATGCGGTCTTCTCGGCTTTCCTCGAGGCCCGGCTGCCGTCGCGCTGGCGCCCGGTGAGCTCCAGCAGCACGGCCAGGACCACGCCGACGGACAGGCAACTGTCGGCGATGTTGAAGACCGCGAAGTACTCACCGTACGGCCCGAACAGACTGATCATGTCGACGACATGACCTTGGAACGGCCCGGGCGCCCGGAACAGCCGGTCACCCAGGTTGCCGAGCGCGCCGCCGAGCACCAGGCCGAGGGCGAGCCCCCACGGCACCGAGCGCAGCTTGCGGGCCATCCAGCCGATCCAGCCCACCACCACGAGGGTGACCAGCGGGAACACCCAGGTGTATCCGCTGCCGAGGCTGAACGCGGCGCCGCTGTTCCGCAGCAGCGACAGGTGGACCAGGCCACCCAGGATGCGCACCGGCTCGCCCTCGACCAGTTCCTTCGTGCAGAGCTCCTTGACGACCTGGTCGACCACAACGGCGAGCACGGCAGTGATGGCCAGCACCGCCACGGCGCGGCGCCCGAACCCGGTAGGAGCCCCGGGGCCGGGCGCGGTCGCCGTGCTGCCGCCAGCGGCCTCGTCGGCGTTCAGCGTCGTTCCTCCAACTGCTTGCAGGACACACAGAGGGTCGCGACCGGGAACGCCGCCAGCCGTTCGACGGGGATGGCGTTGCCGCATCGCTCGCACCAACCGTAGTTGCCCGTCCCGAGGCGGTCGATGGCGCGCTCCACCTGTGTGATCCGGTCGAGGAGATTGTTCGCCAGAGTGATCTCCTGCTCACGCTCCCCGGTCTTGGTGCCCGTGTCGGCCTGGTCGTCGCCGGCGGAGTCGGTCAGCCGATCGCGCTGCAGCTCGGTGATCTCGCTGAGCGTCCGGTCGTACTCGGCCTGCAGTTCGTCCCGGCGCTCCACGAGCGCGACGCGGATCTTCTCGGTCTCCGCCGCGCTGCGCGCCTTCTCGGTCGACGCGGACCTGGTCTCGGTTGCCTTGGCCATCGTCGCTCCCCTGAGCCGCGCTGCACGCGGCGAATCGGCGGTCTTCCAGCGGTCATCGGAGGACGTGTTCGGCCACCCGCGGTGTATCGACACTCCGGCCGCGCCCCCACGCGACTTGTGCACCGTCCCCCACGTGCACAAACGGCGCGGTCAGCGGACACCGCGCACTCCAGAGGCTGGCAAGGATACGGAACGTGAAGGGTGGCGACAACATGGCGCACCGCCCCGGTTGCCGAGCAACCAGGATGAATCACCCGAACGTACCGTCGGATTCCCGACCTCCCCGGGCTTGACCTGCCCCAACCCGGCTAGTCGGCGCCCCGGGCGGCCGGAGTCAGCGGCGCTCGCGGCCGTCCTCGCCGAACCAGCGGGCCAGCCGGCCGCGCCGGCTGACCGCCCGCAGCCGCCGCTCGGCCACGTCCCGGGCACCGGCCGTGGTCACGATCAGCAGGCCGTCGCCGGTGCGCAGCCGGGTGTCCGGCCCCGGCACGAAGCCCGCGCCGTCGCGCACCACCAGGGTGACCACCGCGCCGACCGGCAGCCGCAGCTCGTCGATGTGCACCCCGGCCAGCTTGGAGCCGGGCGCGACGTCGAGCTGCAGCAGGTCGGCGCGCATCCGTTCCAGCGGTGCCGTCTCCACCTGGATCTCGACGGCCTCACTGGGCGCGGTGATACCCAGCAGCCGGGCGACCGGCGCCAGCGTGCCGGCCTGCACCAGGGTGAAGATGATCACCAGCACGAACACCGCGTCGAAGAGGCGCTCGGCACCGGGCGTCCGGCTGGAGAGCGGGATGGTGGCCAGCACGATCGGCACCGCCCCGCGCAGCCCGGCCCAGGACAGGAACGCCTGGCCCGACCACCCCAGCTCGCGGGAGCTGCGGCTGACCAGCGCCGAGACCCACACCGACAGCGGCCGGGCCAGCAGCACCAGGGCGCAGCCGACCACCAGCGCCGGCACCAGCGCGTCACCCAGCCGCTCCGGCGACGCCAGCAGCCCGAGCAGCACGAACAGCCCGATCTGGGCGACCCAGGCCAGCGCGTCGGCGAAACCGAGGATCGCCTGCCGGTGCGGCACCCGGGCATTGCCGAGGACCACACCGGCCACGTAGACGGCGAGGAAACCGGACGCGTGCGCGACCGCACCGGCGGCGTAGGCCAGGAAGGTGAGGGCGACGGCCGCGATCGGGTACAGGCCCGCCGACGGCAGGGCGGCGTGCCGCAGCAGCCAGCGGCCGACCGCGCCGACGGCGAGCCCGATCGCGGCGCCGGCGGCCAGCTCGTAGGTCACCAGCAGCAGCTCGTACCACCAGGGATGGGTCATCCCGGCGGCGGTCGAGAGCAGCACGACCAGCAGCACCACCGGAGCGTCGTTCATGCCGGACTCGGCCTCCAGCGTGGCGACCAGCCGGCGGGGCAGCCGCAACACCCGCAGCGTGGCGAAGACAGCCGCGGCGTCAGTGGACGAGAGCACCGCGCCGTAGAGCAGGGCCAAGCGCCAGTCCACGTCGAGCACGAAATGCACGGCGACCCCGACCACCGCGATGCTCACGGCCACCCCGAGGGTGGCCAGGGCCGCGGAAAGCCCGAGGACCGGGCGCAGGGTGCTCCAGCGCGCGGTCAGCCCACCCTCGGCGATGATCATGATCAGGGCACAAAAGCCGAGGGTACGGGTGAGCTCGGCGTTGTCGAACCGGATGCCGAACCCGGCCTCGCCGATGACCACGCCGATGAGCAGATAGACGAGCAGGCCGGGCAGGCCGAGCCGGGTGGAGAGGCGAACGGCGCCCACCGCCACGAGCAGCACGGCGGCGCCGATGAGCAGCGCGAGGTCGAGCCCGTCCGTCATGTGCTGCCGTCGCGCAGGGCGGCGAGCCGCACACCGACGTCACCGGCGACGGTGAAAATCTTGTCGCGGCTGGTGGCGCCCACCTTGAGCACGACCTCACGGGCCTTGACCCCGAGCGCGTCGGCAAGCGCCAGCCGGACGGCCTCAGTGGCCTTACCGTCGACCGCGGGCGCCCCGACGGCGACGATCAGCGCGGGCCCGTGCGGCCCCTCGTACCGCCCACCGACGCGGGTGCGCCCGGCGCCCGGCCGGACCCGCACCACCACGGACCCCTCGGCCCCGGCGCGCCTCGGATCGCCGGTCGCGGGCGCGGCGGACCGACCGGCCCGCCCGGCATCGTCAACCGCGGCGCCGGTCGCTTCACCAACCGCCGCTATGGACGCGCCGGAACGCGTGGCCGGATCGGATGAGGAGACGCGCCGCTTGGCCATGCCTCATTGTGCCGATCATCAGCGGCTCGCTAAATCGGGCGTCCTGCCGATGACGAAGAGTGCGCAACGCCGCTCAGCGACCCGCCGAACGGCAAGCCTCGCAGAAGCGCGAGGAGGGTGAACTGCGGCGGGTCAGCGGCGAGGCCGTGGCGGGTCAGCGGCGAGGCCGTGGCGGGTCAATGGCGAGGCCGTGGCGGGTCAGCGGCGAACTGTGGCGGCGACCAGGCGGTCGACCGGGCGGCACAGGCCGCACGGGCTGAAGCCCAGCTCGACCGCCTCCGCGACCGGCAGGCCCTCGGTCAGGCGGCCGACCAGGTGTGGGCAGTCCGCCAGGTGGTAGCGGGGCCGGCCGTCGACGACCAGCACCTCCGCGTCGAGGCGGGCCACCCGGACCGCGTCCGCCGGGCTGACCGCCTGCGGCAAGGGCTCGTCGTCGGGGTCGTCCGGATCCGGCTCGTCGAACTCGTCGGCCTCGCCCGCGTCCTGGCGATGGTCGTCACGCGCCGCGACGGGCGCCTCGTCGGGCTGGGTGGTGGGAGCCGGCTCGGTGTCGGCGGGCTCCGCGTCGCGATGCCAGGGCTCCGGGTCGGTGGCGCGGGCGCCGCCGACGACCGTCGAAGCCTGGTCGTAGTCGGCGTCGCCGGACCCCGGCTCAGCCTCCGACGACCCAGCCCCCGACGACCCAGCCCTCGACGAGCCGGCCCCCGACGACGCTGGGCCGGCCGCCTGACCCGAGGAGGTCCGGCCGGCCGCAGCGTCGTCGTCGTAGCGGACGGAATCGTCGTAGAGGACAGAGTCGTCGTAGAGGACAGAGTCGTCGTAGAGGTCGGCGCCGGGCCGCACCCGCTGGGTCGCGTCCGGACCCGTCAGGTGCTCCGCCGCGTCCCGGCTGCCCGCGGTGTAGGCGGACGACCGGTCGGCGTCGTCGAAGGCCGCGTCACCGGCGGGCGGCGGCGGAGGGGACAGGTAGGCGTCGTCCGCGTTGGCGGCACGGCGTGCCGGGCGCGGGGCATCGCCGAGCGGTGCCGTCGCGGCTCGGCGGGCGGCCGCGGCCTGCCGGGCGCCGATGACCAGGGCCACCGCGGCCAGCAGGCTGGCGACGATGGAGCCGATCAGCAGGGAACTCGACCCGCCGACGAGGCCGAGCACGAGCAGCGTGACGGCGACGAGGATGAGCAGCAGACTAGCAACGATCATGGCTCATCCCCGCCGCAGTGGAACCGTTCCGCGAGCCGAGGCTCAGCGGCCGGTCTCGATGGAGTTGGCGCGGCTGCCGCCGTACGAGCCGGCGAGGCCTGCGGCTGCCAGGCCGCCCGATCCGCCGACCGAACGGTTGGCGTCGGCGCGGGTCATCTCGGCCTCCAGGCCCTGGCCCCGGCCGTCGAGGTCGCGCAGCTGGCTCTCGAGGTATGCCTTCAGCCGCGTGCGGTATTCCCGCTCGAACTGCTTGAGCTCCTCGATGTGCTTCTGCAGCGCGGACCGCTTGGCGTCCAGGCCGCCCATGGCCTCCTGGTGCCGCTGGCGCGCGTCGCGCTCCAGGGCGTCCGCCTTGGCGCGGGCCTCGCGGGTGACCTCTTCCGCCTTGGAGCGGGCGTCGGAGAGAAGCTTGTCGGCCTCGCGGCGGGCGTCCGACACGTGGTCGTCGGCCGTACGCTGGGCCATCATCAGCACCCGCAGCGCCTGCTGCTCGCCGTCGGCGCCCGTGGGCGCACCGGCGCCGGCGCCGCCCGGGCCCTGGGCCCGGACCTGCTCCAGCTCGGCCTGCATCTGACGGGCGGCCTGCTCAGCGGCAGACTTGTCGCGCTGCACCCGGTCGAGCTGGGCCTTCATGTCGTTGAGCTCCGCCGCCATCCGCGGGTCGGCGCCCGGGCCGGCTGGAGCGCCACCCCGGCCGCCGCGCTCCACCTGGGCGCGCAGCTCGTTGTTCTCCTCGATGAGACGGGCGAGTTCGCGCTCGACCTCGTCCAGGAAGGCGTCGACCTCCTCCTCGTCATACCCCCGCTTGCCGATAGGGGGTTTCTTGAAGGCGACGTTGTGCACGTCCGCCGGGGTCAGCGGCATCGAAACTCCTCGGGTCAGTTGCGGCCGCGTGGGGCGCAGTCGATCAGGCGGACGCTGTCACGCGAACGCGATGATCAGACGCGCTAACACGTAGTTCAAAAGCACGAACAGGATAACCAGCAGGACCAGGGACGCCAGGTCCAAACTCACGGTACCAATTCGAAGCGGTGGGATCACACGCCTCAACGCCTTGAGGGGTGGATCAGTGACGCTCCACACCGATTCCAATGCCGCCGACGCCCCTCGGCCCGGCTGCCACCGACGCCCGTACTGCAGCACCGCACCCAGGACGAACCGGGCCAGCAGGGTCAGGAAGAACACATAGAGCAGCAGATAGATGATCTGAAACACGATCGACAGCACGACAGGCGAGTCCCTCGTTAGGGTCAACTCTGGTTGAAGAAACCGCCCTCAGCGATCTTGGCCTTGTCCTCAGCTGTGACCTGGACGTTGGCCGGTGAGAGCAGGAATACCCGGTTGGTCACGCGCTCGATCGTACCGCGCAGACCGAATGCCAGACCGGCGGCGAAATCAACCAGTCGGCGGGCATCCCCCTCATCCATCTCGGTGAGGTTGATGATGACCGGCACGCCGTCGCGGAAGTGCTCGCCGATCGTGCGTGCCTCACGGTAGGTGGTCGGGTGCAGCGTGGTGATCTGGTAGCGCTGGTCCTCCTCGACGACCCGGGGGTGCACCACCGGCACCGGCTGCGGCGCGAGCGCGTGGTTGTCGCGCGTGGCATAGCCGGACGGCTCGGCGGCGGGCGCCGGCGTCCGGGGGGTGATCGAGCTGACGCTCGCGCGCTGCTCCTGGCGCACCGGCCGGTCACGGTCCAGCCGGGCGGCCTCACGCTCCAGGCGGCCGCTGCGCTCCTGCCGGGGCCGCGGCGCGGGAGCCTCCTCGACGTCGTCCTCCTCGTCGGCGAACTCGTCGGCGTAGCGGTAACCGGAGTCGCGGTCCCGGTCACGGCCCCGCTCACGCTCGCGGTAGCCGCCACCCTCGCGGTACCGGTCGTCGTACTGGTCGTCCTCTTCCACGAGGCCGAGCCACACACCTGCTTTGCGCAGTGCGCTCATGACACCACCAGCCCCTGCTGCTCGGCGCCGAACCGCTCGTCCATGCCCCCACCTCCCGTCCGCTGTGCGGCCCGCGCCCCCTCGGCGTGCCGCGTCCCCCCTTGCACGGAAACCGCGATCCTTAAACATGATCACGGTCCGTTGCGACGCTGCGTCGTCCGGGCGCGGCTGCCGAGGCACGTCGCGCGTAAACAACACGTATGTAGTTTGCTGCCCGCCGCAAGGCTACCGCAGCGTGTTTCGCATCCCGAGCAAAGAAGTACCGATCCGTACGTGTGTCGCGCCGTGCCGAACGGCCTGCTCAAGGTCGCCGCTCATGCCCGCCGAGACCACCGTCGCGGCCGGCTGACCGGCCCGCAGCCGGTCCGCGAGCGCGGCCAGCGTCGCGAAGGCCCGCTCGGGCTCCCAGCCCAGTGGCGCCACCGCCATCACGCCGCTCAGCCGCAGCCCTTCGGCCTGGTCCACCGCCGCGGCCACCCGCCACAGGTCCCGATCGGGATCCGCGCCGTCCGTGATCGCGCCGCCCCGGTCCGGGTCACCGTCGATGCTGACCTGCACCAACACGTCGAGCGGGCGCTCGCGGAGCCGGGTCGCGGCCGAGGAGAGCGCCGCGGCCAGCCGCGTCGAGTCCACGGACTCCACCACGTCGGCGTACGTCACCACCGACTTGGCCTTGTTGCGCTGCAACTGGCCGACGAAATGCCAGCGCAGCGGGGCTGCCACGGCCGCCGCCTTGGCGGCGGCCTCCTGGTCCTTGTTCTCCCCGACGTCGGTGACGCCGAGCCCGGCGAGCAACGCCACGTCGCTCGCCGGGTAGGTCTTGGTCACCGCGACCAGGGTCACCGAGCCCTGGTCGCGGCCTGCCGCCGTGCAGGCACGCCCGATCCGCCGGCGCACCTCGTCCAGCGAGGCCGCCAGCTCGTCGCGGCGTGCCTCTTGGTCCAACGGCCTCATGTCAAGAACTTGCCTGGCTTTCCGCTGCGGGTCGACTCAGGAGCCGTTCTTGAGGAAGTCCGGCACGTCCACGTCGTCGAAGAGCACCCGGCGCGGCGGCGGGGTGGTCGCGGCGGGAGCCGGCACCGGCACCGGCACCGGCGTGGTCGGCGCCACCACGGGCGGGGACGCCGGCTGCGGCACCTTGCGGGTGGGCTCGGCCGGCTTGTACGAGGGCGTGCCCCCGTCGAAGCCCGCGGCGATGACCGTGACCCGTACCTCGTCACCCAGCGCGTCGTCGATGACGGCGCCGAAGATGATGTTGGCGTCGGGGTGCGCCGCGTCGGTGACCAGCTGGGCCGCGTCGTTGATCTCGAACAGGCCCAGGTCGGAGCCGCCGGCGATGGAGAGCAGCACGCCGCGCGCGCCGTCCATGCTCTGCTCCAGCAGCGGGCTGGAGATGGCCTTCTCGGCGGCCTCGACGGCGCGGTTGTCGCCGCGCGCGCTGCCGATGCCCATGAGCGCGCTGCCCGCGCCGCTCATCACGCTCTTCACGTCGGCGAAGTCCAGGTTGATCAGACCCGGCGTGGTGATCAGGTCGGTGATGCCCTGCACGCCGGAGAGCAGCACCTGGTCGGCCTGGCGGAACGCGTCCATCATGCTGATGCCGCGGTCGCCGAGCGCGAGCAGCCGGTCGTTCGGGATCACGATGAGCGTGTCGCACTGGTTGCGCAGCTCGTCGATGCCCTGCTCGGCCTGCACCTGACGGCGCTTGCCCTCGAACGAGAACGGCCGGGTGACCACGCCGATGGTCAGCGCGCCCAGCTTGCGGGCGATGTTGGCGACCACGGGCGCACCACCGGTGCCGGTGCCGCCGCCCTCGCCGCATGTCACGAAGACCATGTCGGCGCCCTTGAGCACTTCCTCGATCTCGTCGCGGTGGTCCTCGGCCGCGTTCTTGCCGACGTCCGGCTGCGCGCCGGCGCCGAGGCCCCGGGTGAGTTCACGGCCGACGTCGAGCTTGACGTCGGCGTCGCTCATCAGCAGCGCCTGGGCATCGGTGTTGATCGCGATGAATTCGACTCCCTTGAGCCCAACCTCGATCATGCGGTTCACGGCGTTGACGCCGCCGCCACCGATGCCGACGACCTTGATGACAGCAAGGTAGTTGTGCGGAGGTGTCATCGGGCTCAGCCTTCCCTTCAGGGTTGTGGGTGTCGAAGGCCCCAGCGGTCCGGCCAAAAACCGCCATCGACATCCGCGCCGTACAAGGGAGGGCGAGGAAACCCTCACCCTCTACTAGAGGCTTAGTGTTATGTCAACTACTCAAACCTCTCGGGGCAACGTAAGCGGCCGACAGGCGACAACCAAGGACCGACGCGGCGTGTCGGCGTCCGCTTACGTGGCGAGTATCCGACTCAGCCGTAACCTACGACAGAATGTGCCGTTCAGCAGCCTTTGTCCGGTTACCTGATTGTGACCACGTCCGGGGCGCTCACGTCGATCGTGTTGCCCTCGCGCTCCAGTAACGCGGTGGCCACCTGAGCCTTCGTCTCGCTCTGGGTCTCGTCGCCCCAGATCACCGTCCGGTCCTTCCGCAGTCCCAGCCGCACCTGCGCGGGGGCCGGCACCGAGATCGACACGAGCTGCTCGCGCAGCTCGGCGGTGAGGGCGGAGAGCACGGTCAGGGCGGAACGGGTGTTGATGTCGTCCGGGCCGGGCGCGACGAGCTGGGCCACCGGCAGGCCGGACGGGCGCCGGGAGACCGTGCGGAATGCGACACCCTCGGCATCGATCAGGGCGAAATCCTTGCCGACGGGCACGGCGGCGACCGGCGTGCGCTCCACGATCTGGATCACGACCGTCGAGGGCCAGCTCCGGGACACCACGGCGCGGCCGACCGCGGGCAGGCCCTCGACTCGGCCGCGGATCCGCTCCAGGTCGACGCCGGCCAGGGGCTGCCGCATCCGTACGGATGCGGCCTGCTCCACCTGCAGCGGCGTGAGCGAATCGGTGCCGACCACGTCGACCTGGCGGACGCCCAGCACCGACGTGCCGTACACGAGCCAGGCCAGCGCGCCCACCACCAGCAGCGACCCCGCGGTCACCGCCCAGGGCAGCGCCGCGCGCAGCCGGCGCTGGCGGGCGCGGGCCATGAACCGCCGGACCGAGGTCGGCACGGCATCTGTGTCCGCCCGCACCAGCCGCCAGCTGCGCCCGCCCCCGCCATCGGTCATGTGAGATCCCCCGCCGTCAGGCCTCGGCCAGCACGGCCAGCAGCTCGTCGCCCATCATCGAGATCGGCGGCGCCCCCATGGTGACCACGACGTCGCCGGGCCGGCTGCGCCGCACCACCTCGGCGGGCACGTCCTCCCACGAGGGCACGAAGACCTTGTGCTCGGCCGGCAGGTCGACGGCCGCGGTGAGCGCGACCCCGCCCTCGCCGGGACCGCGCTGCTCGCCGGGGCCGAAGACCTCCATCACGATGACCTCGTCGGCGATGGCCAGCCCTTCGGCCAGCTCGGCCTGCAGGTCACGGGTGCGATAGACCCGGTACGGCTGGAAGACCACCACGAGCCGGCCGTCACCGGCCACCTCGCGCAGCGTGCGCAGGGCGGCCTTCACCGAGGTCGGGTGGTACGCGTACTCGTCGTAGACCCGGACTCCGGCGACCGTGCCCTTACGCTCGAAGCGGCGCCGCACCCCCGGGAACGACGCGAGCGCCTCGGTGATCTTCTGCAGCGGGATGCCGAGCCGCATGGCGGTCAGCACGGCCGCGGCGCCGTTGAGCCCCATGTGCCGGCCGGGCAGCGCCAGCACGATCTCGCCGAGCGGCTCGCCGTCGAGAGTGGCCTGGAAGCGCACCCCCTGCACGGACGAGACCAGATCGCTGATGCGCAGGTCGGCGCCGGCGGACTCGCCGTAGGTGTAGACCGTACGGCCGGCGGCGCGCAGCCCGGCGATCAGCTCGTGCACCCCCTCGTCGTCGGCGCAGGTCACCACGAAGCCGTCCGGGTCGGTCAGCTCGGCGAACTCCAGGAACCCGGCCTTGAGCCCGGTCAGGTCGCCCCAGTTGTTGAGGTGGTCGCCCTCGATATTGGTGATGATCGCGACGTGCGGCCGGTAGATCAGGAACGACTTGTCGCTCTCGTCAGCCTCGGCCACGAAGTAGTTGCCGGAGCCGTGGTGACCGTTCGAGCCGGCCGCGGAGATCTCGCCGCCGATCACGAACGACGGGTCCTCGCCGGCGTGCTGCAGGATCACCGTCATGATCGACGTGGTGGTGGTCTTGCCGTGGGTGCCGGCCACCGCGATCGTGCGGCGCCCGGTCATCGCGGCGGCCAGCGCCTCGGAGCGGTGCATCACCCGCAGGCCACGGCGGCGCGCCTCGACGACCTCGACGTGGTCCTGCGGGATCGCCGTCGAGTAGACGACCGTGTCCACACCGTCGAGGTTGGTCGCCTCGTGCGCCATGTGCACCGTGCCGCCGAGGGCGCGCAGCGCGGCCAGGGCCGGCCATTCCCGCAGCTCGCTGCCGGTGACCGGCACACCGCGGGTCAGCAGCAGCCGGGCCAGGCCGCCCATGCCCACCCCGCCGATGCCGATGAGGTGGACGGTGCCCAGCTCCTCGGCGGTCAACTTGCCGGCCGGCGTCAGCTCCGCCGTGTTCACAGGACCACTCCCCTAGTCGTCATACAGCTCATGGGCGGGCCACTGCCTCGCACACGAAGTCCAGCAGTGCCTCGTCGCCGTCGCGACGGCCGTGCGCGCCCGCCGCGGCGCCCATGGTGGCGAGCCGCCGCGGGTCCCGGGCGAGCGGGATGATCGTGCGCTCGACCCACTCCGGGTTCAGCTCGGAGTTGTCCACCAGCAGCCCGCCGCCGGCGTCGACCACGGGCAGCGCGTTGCGCCGCTGCTCCTGGTTGCCGTGCGGGTACGGCACGTAGATCGCCGGCATCCCGATCGCCGTGGTCTCGGCGACCGTGATCGCCCCGCCGCGGCAGAGCATCAGGTCGGCGGCGGCGTAACCCAGCTGCATGTCCGACAGGTACGGCACCACCACGTACGGCACCGGCAGGTCGCTGGGCACCTCGAACGGGTCGTTCCGCCCGCCCTGCACATGCAGCACCTGGATGCCGGCGTGGGTCAGCTTCTTGGCGGCTCCGGCCACGGCCAGGTTGATCGTGCGGGCGCCGGAGGAGCCGCCCGAGACGAACAGCACCGGCAGGTCGGGGCGCAGTCCGAAGTGGGCCAGCGCCTGCGGGCGCAGCGCCGGCCGGTCCATCCGGGCGATGGCGGTGCGCAGCGGCACGCCCACGACCCGGGCGTCGCGCAGCGACTCGGCCTGCTGCGGCTGGGTCGGGAACCCCACCGCGATGTTCTTGGTGAACTTCATGCCCATCCGGTTCGCCACGCCCGGCGGCACGTTGACCTCGTGGATGACGATCGGCAGCTCGCGCCGCCAGGCCGCCAGGTAGGCCGGCACCGAGACGTACCCGCCGAAGCCGACCACGACGTCCGCCTGCACCTCATCGAGGATCTGGCCGGCCGCGTGCGCCGACTTGTACATCCGGTCCGGGGTGCGCAGCAGGTTCAGGTTGATCGCCCGGGGCAGTTGGAAGGCCGGGATGACCCGCAGGTCGTAGCCGGCCGGCGGGATCAGCTCGTTCTCCATGCCCTTCGGGCTGCCCAGGGTGGTGATGCGTACCTCGGGGAAGTGGCGGCGCAGGGCGTCGGCGAAGGCGAGCAGCGGATAGATGTGACCGCCGGTGCCTCCCCCGGCGAGCACGACCGACCGCAGCAGACCCATCACCGGCTCCTCTCCTCCCCCGCCCTCGCCGTGCCCGGAACTTCCCGGGTGCCCGATCACCGGGCGGGTGGGCGCGAACGACCCGGCCGCCGCGGCGGGGGGAGCGGCGGCAGCGGGGCCCAGAGTAGCCGTACCCATCGGGCGGGCGGACGGGCGTGCAGGGCCCGGGCGGCGTCCGGCTCGGCGCGGGCGAAGGAGGCGAGGATGCCGATCGCGGCCATCGTCACGACCAGGGCGCTGCCGCCGGTGGAGATGAACGGCAGCGGCAGCCCGGTGATCGGCAGCAGGCCGACCACCCCGCCGATGTTGATCACGGCCTGGGCCACCAGCCAGGTGGTGATGCCGGTCGCGGCCAGCCGGCGGAACGGATCGTCCACCCGGCGGGCGATCCGGAAACCGGTGTACGCCAGCACGGCGAACAGCGCCAGGATGACCGTGCAACCGACCACGCCGAGCTCCTCGGCGACGACGGCGAAGATGAAGTCGTTGTCGGCGGCCGGCAGCCAGTTCCACTTCAGGGCGCCCTTGCCGAGCCCGACCCCGAACCAGCCACCCTCGTAGATCGCCGAGCGGCCCTGCAGCATCTGGTAGCAGAAGTCCGACCGGCAGTCCTCGATCGGCTGGAACAGGACCGTGATCCGGGCCAGCCGGTAGTTCGCCTCGCCGACCGCGCCGGAGCCCGCGCCGCGCGACGCCGCCGCGATCAGCAGGCCGATGCCGGACAGGCCGAGCACGCCGAGGGCGGCGAAGACCCGCATCCGTACGCCAGCGGCCCACAGCAGCCCCACCACGAGCGAGAGCAGCACGAGCATGGTGCCCAGGTCGTTGTAGCCGACCAGTACGAACAGCAGGCCGACCATCGGGAACAGCGGCATGGCCAGCTCCCGCCAGTGGCCCAGCGCCGCGCCCTTGCGGGCGATGATGTCGGCGCCCCAGAGCACCACGCCGAGCTTGGCGAACTCGGACGGCTGGATCCCGATCGGGCCGACGTAGAGCCAGAGCAGGTCGGCACGCAGCGGGCCCATCTTGACGATGTGGGTGAGGGGCTCCTCGGTGAGCACTCCGACCGCGCCCAGCGCCCGCAGCAGGTCCAGCAGGACGAGCAGGACGACGGCACCGCCGAGCACGTACCGGCCGAGGAAGCGCAGGGTGCCCGCGGGCAGCCGCTGGCAGACCCAGAAGCCGACCAGGCCGAGCACGGCGAAGACCAGCTGGCTGGAGATGGCGGAGAACGCGTTGCCGTCCTTGGCGAACGCCTTGACGCTGGTCGCGGAGAAGACCATGGTCAGGCCGATCAGCAGCAGCAGACCGGAGCTGGCGAGCAACAGGTAGTACGACGACAGCGGCCGGGCCAGCAGGCCGTGCACGGCGGGCAGCAACTGCTGACTCAGCGATTTCGGCCGGGCGACGGGCGCGGCGGGCTGCACGGTCGCGGCCGGTGACACCGTGGCCGCGGGCCGGGAATCTACCTTGTCCTCCGCCATGTCCACCATCATGGTGGCGCGACACGCCAGCCCCGGGATGCGGGGCAGGCGTGTCGCGAGAGATCTATCCCATGGCGGCGAGGAAGTCGCTGTAGAACAGGCCGAGGCCGATGGCGACGCAGATGCCGGCGACGATCCAGAACCGGACCACGATGTTGACCTCGCTCCAGCCCGCCAGCTCGAAGTGGTGCTGCAGCGGCGACATCCGGAAGACCCGCTTGCCGGTGGTCTTGAACGAGATGATCTGGATGACCACGGACATCGTGATGATGACGAACAGGCCGCCGATGATGATCGACAGCAGCGTCGTCCGGGTCGCCATGGCGAGGCCGCCGATCAGGCCGCCGAGGCCCAGCGCGCCGGTGTCGCCCATGAAGATCCGGGCCGGCGAGGTGTTCCACCACAGGAAGCCGACACAGGCGCCGGCCGCCGCCGCGGCGATCAGCGCCACCTCCAGCGGATCTCGCACCTGGTAGCAGTAGTTGTCCGGGTTCGCCGCGTAGGTGGGGTCACCGCACCAGTGCCGGTACTGCCAGAAGCCGATCAGCGCGTACGCGCTGAGCACCAGGATCGACGCGCCGGTGGCCAGGCCGTCCAGGCCGTCGGTGAGGTTCACGCCGTTGGACATCGACATGATGACGAACACGAAGACGATGACCGAGCCGACCTTGCCGACATCGAGGAAGCTGATGTCGCGGATGAACGAGATGTGCTCGCTGGCCACGGTCTGCCCGTTGGTGCTGGGCACGTAGAGCGCCGCGACGCCCAGGCCGCCGCCGACCAGCAGCTGGCCGATCAGCTTGCCCTTGGCGCTCAGCCCGGCCGAGTTGCGCTTGCGGACCTTGATGAAGTCGTCCAGGAAGCCGACCGCGCCACAGAAGACGAACAGGCCCAGCAGCACCAGCGCGGTCATCGTGGGCGGGACCTGGGCGATCTGCTCCGACGGCAGCGTGGTCAGGGCGATGTGCCCGGCCACGTACGCCAGCACCGTGGCGAGGATGAAGGCCACACCACCCATCGTGGGCGTGCCCTTCTTGCCCTGGTGGCTGGCCGGGCCGAGGGACCGGATCGGCTGGCCGGCCTTCAGCGCGGCGAACACCCGGATGGCCAGCGGGGTGCCGAACAGCGAGATGATGAACGCGACCGCGACCGCGACGATGACTGCCCTCACGGGCCTACCTCCTGCTCGGCCGCATCCGCGCGCAGCGCGTCGGCCACTTCCCACGTCCGGTACCGCGAAGCCTTGACCAGCACGACGTCGCCCGGCCGCAGGTCGCCCCGCAGCACCGCGATGGCCGCCGCCTGGTCGGCAGCGAACACAGCCTCGCCCTTCCAGGCGGGCACCGTTGCCGCACCGTCGAGGATCGGGGCGGCATTTTCCGCGACCGCTATCAGCCTGTCGACTCCCAGTTCGGCGGCGAGCCGGCCGACCTCCTCGTGTCCCGAGATCTCGAACTCGCCGAGCTCGGCCATGTAGCCGAGCACGGCCGTCGTGCGCCGGCCCTGCCCCAGCACGGCGAGCGCCCGCAGCGCCGCGATGGTCGATGACGTGTTGGCGTTGTACGAGTCGTCGATGACCGTCACGCCCTGCTTCGTGTCGAAAACGTCCATCCGCCGCTCGGAGACGATGCCGACCGTGCCCAGCGCGGCGGCCACGGCGGCCGGTGCCATCCCGGCCTCCAGCGCGACGGCCGCGGCGGCGAGCGAGTTGCCGACCTGGTGGCGGCCGGTCACGGCGAGCCGTACCGGTGCCGACCCGGCGGGGGTCAGCAGCGTGTACGCCGCCCGCCCGCGCCCGTCCAGCGTCACGTCGGCGGCCCGTACGGCGGCCTCGGCGGACTCGCCCACCAGCACCACCCGGGCGACGGTCCGCGACGCCATCGCGGCGACCAGCGGGTCATCGGCGTTGAGCACCGCGGCGCCGTCCTCGCCCAGCCCCTCGACCAGCTCGCCCTTGGCCCGCGCGGTCCCCTCGACGGAGCCGAACTTGCCGATGTGTGCCGCGCCTACGTTGAGCACCACGCCGATCCGCGGCCCGACCATGTCGGTCAGGAAGCGGATGTGCCCGACCGCCCGGGCACCCATCTCGAGCACCAGGAACCGGGTCGAGGTGCCCGCCTTCAGCACCGTGTACGGGAAGCCCAGCTCGTTGTTGAGCGAGCCGGGCAGCGCCACGGTCTCGCCGAGGTGGGCGAGCAGCTGCCCGATGAGGTCCTTGGTCGTGGTCTTGCCGGACGAGCCGGTGACGCCCACGATCGTCAGCTCCGGCAGCCGCCGCACGACGACGGCGGCCAGCGCGGCCAGCGCGGCCAGCGGGTCGTCGACGACGATGCCGGGCTGGCCGGTGTCACGGCTGCCGAGCACCCCCACGGCGCCGGCGGCCACGGCGTTCGCGGCGAAGTCGTGGCCGTCGACCCGCTCGCCCGCGAAGGCGACGAAGAGCCCGCCGGGCCGCAACGCCCGGGTGTCGTATTCGACCTGTCCGGTGACGGTCGCGGCCGGGTCGGCGTTGACGAGGCGGCCGGCGGTGATCGCGGCGATCTCGTCCAGGGTCATCCGGATCAAGCGACACCGCCTGCTCGTGCGGCCAGCGCCGCGGCCAATTCGATCCGGTCGTCGAACGGCAGCATCTGGCCGTCCACCTCCTGGCCTCGTTCGTGTCCCTTGCCCAGCACAGCCACCACGTCGCCGGGACCGGCCAGGCGTACCGCCTCGTCGATCGCGGCCCGGCGGCCGGCCACCTCGATGATCTTCGCAGCGGCGGCGGCCTGCTCGGCGCCCTGCCGGACCGCCGCCCGCACGCCGGCCGGGTCCTCGCTGCGCGGGTTGTCGTCGGTGACGACGACCAGGTCCGCGCCGCGGGCCGCGGCCGCGCCCATCAGCGGCCGCTTGCCGCGGTCCCGGTCGCCGCCGGCGCCGATCACGCAGATCAGGTGCCCGCCCCGGGCCGTGGCCAGCTCGCGCAGCGCGGCCAGCGCCGCCACGATCGCGTCGGGCTTGTGCGCGTAGTCGACCACGCCGAACACCTCGCCGGGCGAGTCGACCCGCTCCAGGCGGCCCGGCACCCCCGCGCACGCGGCGATGCCGTCGGCCGCGACCTGCGCGTCCACCCCGGCGGCCACGAGGCAGGAGAGGGCGAGCAACGCGTTCGCGATGTTGTGCCGGCCCGGCAGCGCGACGCCCGCGCGCACCGCGCCGGCCGGGCCGTACGCGGTGAAGCGCTGACCGAACGCGTCGCCGGCGATGTCGCCCGCCGACCAGGTGGCCGTCCGGTCCCCGGCGGCGGAATAGCTGATCGTGGCCGGTTTGGCGAGCGGCCGCAGGGCCGGCTCGTCGGCGTTGAGCACCTCGAAGCGGCACCGCCCGTCGAACAGCTTCGCCTTCGCCGCGAAGTAGTCCTCGGCGTCGGCGTGGAAGTCCAGGTGGTCGAGGCCGAAGTTGGTGTAGCCGCCGACGGTGAAGCGGACCCCGCCGACCCGGCCCATGACCAGCGCGTGGCTGGACACCTCCATCACGACCGCGGTGACCCCGCGCTCCAGCGCGGTGGCCAGGATCGCGTGCAGGTCGGTGGCCTCGGGGGTGGTCCGCACGCTGCGCACCACCAGGTCGCCGAGGCGGGTCTCGACGGTGCCGATCAGCCCGGTGGTCAGCCCGGCCGCCCGCAGCCCCGACTCCACCAGGTAGGCCGTCGAGGTCTTGCCGGCGGTGCCGGTGAGGCCGATGACAGTGAGCCGCTCGGTGGGATCGCCGTAGATCCGGGACGCGGCCGCACCGAGCACCGCCCGCGGGTCGTCCACGACGAGGACCGGCAGCCCGGCGGCGACCGCGGCGGGCCGGCCCGCCGGGTCGGTCAGCACCGCGACGGCGCCCGCCTCGGCGGCGGCCCCGGCGAACTCGGCGCCGTGCCTGCGTGCGCCCGGCAACGCGGCATAGAGATCACCGGATCGCACCTCGCCGCTGGCGTGCGTGACTCCGCTGACCTCGGCGTCTGGGCCGATCAACGCGGCGCTGATCAGCGCCGCGAGGTCGGCCAGCCGGGAGAGCCGGACTGTCTGGGGACGGGGAATGCCGGACACGGCGTCAGACCCTACCCGGTGGCCGGCATCCAACTGCGAACGCCATCAGCTTGCCTACCCCTTCAATTTGAAGGTCGGCTCCGGGTTACCGGACGGCGGCACGCGGTAGTGCCGCAGCGCGGAGGACATCATCTTGCTGAACGCCGGAGCGGCCACGTCGCCGCCGCTGCCGTCCGGCACGTCGGCGAAGACCCCGATGACGAACTGCGGGTCCTCGGCCGGCGCCATGCCGATGAACGAGCCGGCGTTGTGCTTGGTGTACTGCCCCTCGACCAGCATCTTGCCGGTGCCGGTCTTGCCCGCCACCCGGTAGCCGTCCACCGCCGCCTGGGTGCCGGTCGCACCCCGCGCGTCCACGACCGACTCCATCATCTCGCGCAGCTGCCGCGCGTTCGTCGCGCTCAGCACCCGATGGGTCTCCGGCGCGGCGGCCGGCACCACCGAGCCGTCCTTGCCGGAGATGGTCGCCTTGATCAGGTGCGGCTGGATGTAGGTGCCGTCGTTGGCGATGGCGCCGTACCCGGCCGTCATCTGGATCAGCGTGGCGTCGACGCTCATGCCGATCGGCACCGAGCCGGAGGCGGAGCCGCTCCACTCGGCGGGCGCCAGCAGCCGGCCGGCCGCCTCGCCGGGCATGCCCTCGTTGGTCGCCTGGCCGAGCCCGAACTTCTGCTGGTACTCGTACAGCTTCTCCTTGCCCAGCTTGTCGGCGATGAGGATGGTGCCGACGTTCGACGAGTATGCGAGCACGCCCGGAATCGTCAGCTTGGTGCCCGCCGGCAAGCGGTGGCCGTCCACGAAGTTGTACCCGCCGCGCCTGAGCGCCGGGCCCACCGTGACCAGGGAATCGCGGGTGACGATGCCCTCCTCCATGGCCGCGCCGATGGTGAAGGCCTTGTGCGTCGAGCCGGGGTCGGCGATGACGCTGCTGGCGACGTCGTCGCGGTCCTTGGGCTTGAAGTCGTCGGGCTTGGCCGCGTTGTAGGCCGGGTAGCTGGCCTGGGCGAGCACCTCGCCGGTCTTGGCGTTGAGCACGACGGCGGCGGCCACGGTCGCGTTGTTCTTCTGGCCCTCCTGGCTCAGCACCCGCTGCACCTCGAACTGCAGGTCGCGGTTGATGGTCAGCTGGATCGAGGAGCCGGGCGAGGCGTCGTCCTGCCGGTGGTAGCCGCCCGGGATCTCCTTGGCCAGGTCGCCCCGGCCGATCTCGAACACCCGCTTGCCGTCGGTGCCGCGCAGCAGCTCGTCGTAGCGGGCCTCGAGGCCCTCCAGGCCGGTGTGGTCGGCGCCGGTGAAGCCGATCAGGTTGGCCGCCAGGTCGGCGCCCGGGATGTCCCGGCGCTCGTCGCGGTCGGAGTTGATGCCGCGGATCTTCATCGCGGCGATCTTGTCCGCGACCGCGATGTCGACGCCGCGGGCGAGATATTCGAAGCGGGAGGCGCCGCCGCCGGGCCGCTTCTTCTTCGCCATGAGCTGGATCAGCTTCGACTGCGGGATGCCCAGCTCCGGCGAGAGCTTCGCGGCCGCGGCGGCCGGATCCTTGATCATCTCAGGGTCGGCGTAGACGTACCGCGCCTCGACGCTGTGCGCCAGCACCGCGCCGGAGCTGTCCAGGATGCTGCCGCGCGGCGCCGGGAGCACCACCTCGGTGAGCCTGTTCTGCCGCTGCTTGAGCAGGCTCTCCGCGGACGCGGCGGAGCCGCCGACCTGCAGGACGACCAGCCGCACGCCGATCGCCACGA